>CANRHA010000162.1 GCA_947630315.1 uncultured Clostridia bacterium | reverse complement strand
GAGGCCCGGGCGAAGCCCGCCCCGCGCGGAGCGCGGGGCCAGCGCGCCGCAGGCGCGCTGCGGCGGTCCTGCGGGCCGCCGGGGCTTCGCCCGGGCCTCGGCAGAGAACAGAGGTCAGAGATCAGATGTCAGAGGTGGGAGGACAGAGGCGGCGGATTGCAGGCTACTTGCAGCAGAAATAGAGACCCTGCAAAGCCCGTCTCACCCCACCGCCCGTTCGGCCTGTGTAGTAGCTTATGGTTTCGCAGCGCCCCTCCCCTCGAGGGGAGGGGGCGGGGGTGGGGTGATTCAATATAGTATGAGAAAATTTCCGCAAGGAAATTTACGAATACCTTTTTGTAGTGAGTCAGCGACTGTCTGTCTTGCCTTTCTATGAAGGGCGCACAATGAACTGGATTATTTAAAATAGCATGAGCGGCTTTGCCGCGAATACCTTGTTCCCCCTCTGCTGCAGGCTGTACCGCAAGCCCTAAAAGAGCTTCCTGCCTTCTGATATCTGCTTTCTGATTTCTACTCGGATAGCATTCGCGCAGCGAATACCTTTTTACAACTGGGCAGCGGTGCCTCACCCTGTCACTCTCGCCCCCAAGAGAGCGTTCTATCTTCTATTCATCTATCTTCTAACGCTCTAATAGCATGAGCGGCTTTGCCGCGAATACCTTTTCACCAATGTGGCGTAGCCTCGCTCTGTCACTCTCGCCCGGTAAAAACTTTTCTGATGTCTGATTTCTGCCCTCTGTCCTCTGCCCTCTGTCCTCTGCCCTCTGTCCTCTGTCCTCTGCCCTCTGCTTTCCGCCCTCTACCCCCACCCCATTATCCCCCACATTTAAATCCTTCACCGGCGGTGACACCTTTAAACTCTAACATCTAACATCTAATATCTAATATCTATGCGCCCTTCGGCCACATCCCATCGCCCAAAGCCCTTGACAACCGCCGCGCTTTGTGATATAACATACACAATACTGATAGAGGCGCGGTGCGTCATCAGTAGGCGGGGTCAACGCTTGCCGAAGCGGATCCCGCTGAAAGGGAACACCGCCGAGGACATTCCGATTCGGCATCAGGAATGATTCGGCGGAGCGGATTAAGAGCCGCTTCGCTGTCGCACTTTTGTGCGGAGGGCTATCGCGTAAGTTTTTACATTTTTTTGTATGATTATGCGGACCCGAAAAGGCTCCGCTTTTTATTTTACGAAAGGAAGATATTATGCACACCACAGTTTTTAAAGGAGCAGCAACGGCAATAGTTACCCCGTTCAAAAACGGCAGGGTGGATTACGATTCGTTCGGCAGGCTTATCGATTGGCAGATAGAATCGGGCATAAGCGCCATCGTTGCCGCAGGTACGACAGGCGAGGGCTCTACCCTCACCGATTCCGAGCACCGCGATGTAATAAGCTTTTGCGTAAAGCGCGCCGCCGGCCGCGTTCCGATAATCGCCGGAACAGGCTCGAACGACACCGCCTACGCCGCCGATCTCACAAAATTCGCCTGCGACGCCGGAGCCGACGCCATGCTTTTGGTCACCCCCTATTACAATAAGGCCACCCAGAAGGGTCTTATCGAAAGCTTTACCGCCGTCGCCGATGTAAGCTCCAAGCCGGTCATTCTCTACAACGTTCCGTCAAGAACCGGCTGCAATATCGCCCCGGCGACCGCTAAGATACTCTCTCAGCACCCCAATATCGCCGGTATCAAAGAGGCGAGCGGCAACATATCCCAGATAGCCGAGATAGCCGCCCTCTGCAAAGACGACCTCGACATCTACAGCGGCAACGACGACCAGATAGTTCCCGTTTTATCATTAGGCGGAAAGGGCGTCATATCGGTGCTTTCAAACCTGATGCCCGCCGAAACGGATAAGATCTGCAAGGACTTCTTCAGCGGCAATACAGATTCCGCCCGCGAGGCTCAGCTCAGATATCTTCCGCTGATAAACGCGCTTTTCAGCGAGGTGAACCCGATACCCGTAAAGGCTGCGATGGCCGCTATGGGATTCGGAGATAACGAACTCAGGCTGCCCCTGACAAAGATAGAACCCGACCACGAGCAGAAGCTCTATGAACTTATGCGCGCGCACGGCCTTATAGGCTGAATCGGGATACATAACCGCAAGTGAGGAGACAACAATGCTTTATGACAATATTGCCGTTAAAGACGGCAGACTGTTTTTCGCCGGAAGCGATACCGTAAAGCTTGCCGAAAAATACGGCACGCCGCTTTACCTTATGGACGAGCAGAAGATACGCCAAAACTGCCGCGCTTACAGGACCGCCCTTGAAAGCTGCGCCTGCCCCGGCTCATACGCCGTTTACGCCTCGAAGGCGTGCAGCTTTGCCGGCATATATAAGATCATCGCCGAGGAGGGCCTTGGCGCCGACGTTGTTTCGCCCGGGGAGATCTTCACCGCGAAAAAGGCCGGCTTCCCTATGGAGAGGGCGTATTTTCAGGGAAACAACAAGACCGACGGCGACATAGCTTTTGCAATAGACTGCGGCGTTGGATATTTTGTATGCGATAACTTTGAAGAGATAGACGCCCTCGACAGGATAGCCGGAGAAAAGGGCGTTAAACAAAAGATTCTTTTAAGAGTCACCCCCGGAATAGACCCCCACACCTACGACGAGGTATCGACCGGCAAGGTAGATTCAAAGTTCGGCATAGCAATAGAGACCGGGCAGGCTTTAGAGGCCGTAAGGCTGATAATGCAGAAAAATAATCTCGTTTTCGAGGGCATACACTGTCATGTGGGCTCTATGGTCTTTGATTCCGACGTGTTCCTGCGCGCGGCCGACGTAATGCTCGGGTTTGTGGCAGAAGTAAAAAAAGTTTTTGATTATCAGCTCAAAACCCTTGACCTCGGGGGAGGTTACGGAGTAAAATATTATCAGGATCAGGGAGAAATAGACATTCCGGCCAATATAAGGCAGGTCGCCGCGCATGTCGCCGCGCGTTCGGAAGATTTGGGCATGCCTGCGCCGTCTTTGAGGCTCGAGCCGGGCAGAAGCATAGTTGCCGACGCCGGAATAACGCTTTACACCGTAGGTTCGGTAAAAAAGATAACCGGATATAAGAATTACGTCTCGGTCGACGGCGGAATGACCGACAACCCGCGCTACGCCCTCTATGGATCGCGCTACACCGTTTACACCGCGAATAAGGCCGTTTTTTCCGACGGCATAACCGCCGATCTTGTCGGGCGCTGCTGCGAATCGGGTGACATTATTCAGCCCGGGGTAAAGTTCCCGGCCGATATAGGCAGAGGAGATACCGTCGCCGTTCTGACCACCGGCGCGTACAACTACTCGATGGCCTCAAACTACAACCGCATACCCCGCCCGCCGATCGTGATTTTAAACCGCGGCGGCGAGAGGATCGCGGTAAAAAGAGAAACGCTCGAAGATCTTGTTATGAACGACCTCTGAGCGGCTGAGGAGATTTTTAATGAAGTTCACTAAAATGCACGGCATAGCCAACGATTATATCTATGTAAACTGTTTTGAGGAGGAGGTCGCCGACCCTTCCGCCCTGTCGGTGAGGCTCTCCGACCGCCGAAGATCGATAGGCGGCGACGGGGTGATACTTATCTGCCCGTCGGATGTCGCCGATTTCAGAATGAGAATGTTCAACGCCGACGGCAGCGAGGGGAAAATGTGCGGAAACGGCACCCGCTGCATCGGAAAATACGTCTACGACAAGGGTCTTACAAAAAAGACCACCGTCACCCTTGAGACCCTTGCGGGGATAAAGACCTTAAACCTTCATGTCAAAGACGGCGAGGTTTATTCCGTTACGGTGGATATGGGCAAAGCCGATTTTCGCGCGGAAAATATTCCGGTAAAGTGCAAGGGCGGCGAGATGATACTCGGGCAGATAGAGGCCGCAGGGAGAAAGTATACCGCGACCGCTGTTTCGATGGGCAACCCGCACTGCGTTATATTCACCGACGAGGACATATCCGCCCTGCCGCTTGAAAAAATAGGCCCCGAGTTTGAACATCACAAGATCTTCCCCGACAGGGTAAACACCGAATTTGTGAACGTGATAGACCCCACGACCCTCTCGATGAGGGTATGGGAGCGGGGAAGCGGCGAGACGATGGCCTGCGGAACGGGGGCATGCGCGGTTGCCGCAGCGGCGGTAAAAACCGGGATATCCCCGGCCGGAGAGAAGATCACGGTAAAGCTTTTGGGCGGCGATCTTGAAATAGTCATCGGCCCCGATTTTTCGGTGAGCATGACCGGCCCCGCCGAGATCGCTTTCGAGGGCGAAGTAAGGGTATAAAAAGGAGAGGTAAACAGCTATGAAGATAAACCGAAATTATGAAAACGTCAAAAAGAGCTATCTTTTTATTGAAATCGCTCACCGTCTGCGCGAGTACACCTCGGCGCACCCCGACGCGGACATCATAAAAATGGGCATCGGCGACGTAACGCTGCCGCTTGCGCCCGCCGTTGTCGAGGCGATGCACAAGGCCGCCGACGAGATGGGCAAAAAGGAGACCTTTCGCGGATACGTCGACGACAACGGCTACGGCTTTTTGATCGACGCAATAAAGGGC
>CANRHA010000161.1 GCA_947630315.1 uncultured Clostridia bacterium | reverse complement strand
ACCGACTGGGGTAATCCCGAAACGTTGGAGTATTGGCGAAAGGCGTGGTGCGATATATGCAATTCAAAGTTTGCCGAAAAGGGTCTTAACGAGAGAATCGACCACCGAAGTTATGAACGGCAGGGCGTTGAACTGCTTCCGACCGTTCACGAGGGACCGACCATCAGAGCTATGGAGAAACGCGGAATCCAGACCGAAAAAGGCAACTTGAACAGGTGGATTAAGACGACCAATAAGATGATTATAGCTGCCGAGAAAAAGGTATCGGCTCTCGAAAAATGGGTTGGCGAGAATCGCCAGTCAAGCTTGATTCGGTCGCTCAATGCTTACAACTCCATGCGAAACTCAGGAGCATATAGTCAGACTGCCAAAATCAAGAATTTGAAAGAATTAGCCGCCGACATCAACTTCTTAAAATCGAACAGCATTGAAACTTTCGAGGATTTGCAGGGGAAACTTGATGAACTCAATGCCAAAATCGATGGCTTCAAAGCACGGTCGAACGAGAAATCTGCACGGCTTAAGGAGATAGATAATTTGCTTATTTGGGCGCAGCACTATGCCGAGAACAAGCCGGTTGCCGACGAGCTTGCAAAAATCAAGTGGAAGTCGAAACGCGATAAATTCCAAGCCGAAAATGAAAACGCGCTGCGGCTTTACCATATGGCAGAGCGGAAATTAAAGCCGTATTTTACGAACGGTAAGCTACCAATCAATGCATGGAAAGCCGAGAAACTGCAAGTGCAGAAAGATTTTGCGGAAATACAAAATCAGTTTTCGGCGGTGCGTGATGACGTTAAAAAGCTATGGCAAATTAAATATAAAATTGAGCAAGCGAACAATCAAACTAAGGAAAATGAAAAATCAAAAAGGAGAGATACTTATGAACTTTAACAAAAATGGTGAGAGGCAAGAGGTCAAGAGCATGCGCAACATCAGATTCGATGAAAACGGTCACATCATCGTACAAAACCCGCTCTACAACGTCCTGCCGACTGTTGCGGTAACAATCGAATCAAAAGGAACGACCTATAGGTTCACTGGGAGCTATGACGGCGAGCATAGCTTACCCGCAAAAGTTCTTAAAATATTGCACTTTACAGCGATAAAGGGGTTGAAAATGATGACTGAAAGTGGTATAATCGAAACCAGCAACCCTGTTATGGCAGACTGCCAAACGAAAGGAGAAGTAATTATGAGGCAGTCTGAAAAAATAACAGCGATTTACTGTCGGCTTTCGCGTGATGACGAGTTTGCCGGTGAATCAAATTCTATATCCAATCAGAAGAGTATTATCTCAAAGTTTTGTCGCGATGACGGTCTGAAAAATCTTCAATATTTTGTTGATGACGGTTACTCCGGGACTAACTTCAATCGTCCTGCTTGGACAGAATTGCTTGACAAAATTGAGAACGGCGAAGTCGGCACACTTGTGGTAAAGGATATGTCCCGCCTTGGGAGAGATTATCTGAAAGTCGGCTTCTACACCGAGGTCTTGTTCGTTGAAAAAGGCGTGCGATTCATCGCAATCAATAATGGTATTGATAGTGCAAACCAAATTGACAGCGATTTTACTCCTTTCCTCAACATCATCAACGAGTGGTACGCCAAGGACACGAGTAAGAAAATCCGAGCGGTGATGAAGTCAAAGGGAGAATCGGGAGAGTACCTCTGCACCAATCCTCCGTATGGATACTTAAAAGACCCCGACAATAAGAAACGGTGGATAGTCGATGCGGAGGCAGCTAAAGTCGTCGAGGATATTTTCAAATTATGCGTCGCGGGAAACGGTCCGACACAGATTGCAAGAATACTACAGTCACGCAAAGTCCCCACGCCGACCGTTCATGCTCAATCTCTCGGACTTGCAACGAGAAATCCTATGCCAACCGACCCATATCATTGGGTAGGAGATAGTGTATCGTATATCTTGGAGCAGCCGGTCTATTTGGGGCATACGGTCAACTTTAAGACGCATAGACAGTCGTACAAAATCAAAAAGACCGTTGACAATCCCAAGGAACAGTGGAAAGTGTTCAAGAACACTCACGAGCCGATTGTTGATGAAGAAACGTTTAACCGTGTGCAAGAGCTTCGCAAGAATAAACGCCGACCGACGAGAACGGGCAAGACGAATATGTTTTCGGGCATTGTAAGGTGTGCGGATTGCGGAGAAAAGATGTACTATTGCACTACCAAAAATTTTGACAAACGGCAAGACCACTTTGTTTGCTCGACGTCGAGAATCAAAGGAAAAGATGTTTGTGGAACACACTTCATTAGAGCAATCATCTTGGAACAAGGCATTCTTCACCACATTCGCACTGTTATGTGGCTTGTCGCCAATTATGAAGAAAAGTTTAGGGCGGGGCTTGGGGCAATGCAGAAATCTGAGATGAAAAAGGCTCTGGTAAGTAAGAAAAAGCAGGTCAATCAGATTGAGCGCAGGATTGACGAACTCGACCGATTGTTCAAGAAAGTGTATGAGGACTATGCAAATCAGCGGCTTTCGGAAGCGCGATACGAAATGCTTTCGGGAGATTATGAAGCCGAACAGGCTGAACTTCGTGAAAAACTGCAAGCGTTGACAGCAGAGATCGAGCAGCAAGAGGAGCAAGCGGACAGCATCGACAAATTCATCACTAAGGTCAAGGAATACTTGAAGATGACCGAGCTGACGTCCGAAATGCTCAATGATTTAGTCAAAGCAGTGTACGTTCACAAGCCTAAGAAAGTCGATGGAAAGCGTGTTGTGGACATAGATATTTCCTACGATTTCGTGGGAATCCTGCCTAAAGGTCTGTTTGAGAACATAAAAAACGAACCGATGCAATAATACATCGGTTCGGAAAACAATCATAATGTTGTTTTATTAGGGGCTACCTTAGCCCTGCTTTTTTATTTTTATATATTACTTTGTGCCGTATATCCTGTCGCCGGCGTCGCCGAGGCCGGGGACTATATATGCGTTCTCGTTGAGGCGCTCGTCGAGGTTCCCGCAGTAGATCTCAACGTCGGGGTGGGCCTCGGTAAGAGCCTTTATGCCCTCGGGCGCTGCGATTATCGACATGAACTTTATATGTTTTCCGCCGCGCTGCTTAATAAGGTTGATGGCGTCTACCGCCGAGCCGCCTGTTGCAAGCATAGGGTCGAGCACGATTATAAGCCTTTCGCCGATGTTTTCGGGAAGCTTGCAGTAATACTCGTGAGGAATATGCGTGACCTCGTCGCGGTACATTCCTATATGACCGACCTTGGCCGAGGGAACGAGCGCCAAAATGCCGTTTACCATTCCGAGGCCGGCGCGCAGGATCGGAACTATTGCAAGCTTCTTTCCGGCGACCATCGGCTGAACAGTCTTGCAGATCGGGGTCTCTATCTCAACCATATCGAGCGGAAGATCTCTTAACGCCTCATAGCCCATCAGCGTTGCAATTTCCTCAATAAGCGTGCGGAAATCCTTTGTTCCGGTGGCTTTATCCCTCAGGAGGGAAATCTTGTGCTTTATAAGCGGATGATCGAATATTGTTACTTTTGACATAATCTCGCTCCTTTATGCATTTTTTCTATTCTATCATCTTCGGAGTTAAATTTCAACCCTTACGGCAAAATTTTTGAAAATCATTGAAAAAGCCTTGCGGACATGGTAGAATTAAGTAGACATTTTATCAAGGAGGCACCATCATGAAAAAGCTTCTTATAAATCACGGCTGGGAATTTTCCCTCTGCCGGCCCGACGAAAAACCCGAGAAATTTTCCCCGGTAGATATCCCCCACGACTGGCTTATATATGACGCTAAAAACCTCTATAAAGACGGCGACGGCCGGTACCGCAGGGTCATAAACATTCCGGACGCTTCAAAAAACTACACCGTTCGTTTCGAGGGCGTGTATCAGGACTGCACGGTATACCTAAACGGCGCGGAGATTTTTGAATGGAAATACGGCTATACTACATTCAACGTTCCCCTCTCGGGCGTTCATGAGGGCGAAAACCTGCTTGAAGTAACGGTAAGGCACCGCCATCCCAATTCAAGATGGTACTCCGGCGCGGGCATCTACCGCAGCGTATGGCTGACCGAAAAGGGCGACAGCGAAATTATCCCCGACGGCGTATACGTCACCCCGAAAAAGACCCCCGGCGGGTTCGTGACCGAGATCGACACGGAAGTAAAAGGCTGCGGCAGCGCTGAAATAAGGCATACGGTATTCCTGCCGAGCGGCGAAAAGGCCGTAAGCGCAAGCGTACTCGCCGAGCTTGGCGATGAAGTAAAAACCGTCAGCGCCGTGCTGAGTGAATTTTCGCCGAAAACATGGAGCCCCGAGGAGCCGAACCTTTATACCCTCAAAACCGAGCTTATCAAAAACGGCGAGACGGTGGACGAGGTTACGCAGAAAATAGGCTACAAAACGCTTGAATTTACAACAGATAACGGCCTGTATCTGAACGGGCGGCCCTATAAAATTCTCGGCACCTGCATTCATCACGACTGCGGCGCGCTCGGCTCGGCGGTAAATAAGGCGGCCATTCGGCGGCAGTTCAACATACTTAAAGAGATGGGCGTAAACTCGGTTAGGACCTCTCACAACCCGCCGGCAACAGAGTTTCTCGACCTCTGCGACGAGATGGGGTTCTTGGTGGATAACGAGTGCTTCGACATGTGGGAGCGGCCTAAG
>CANRHA010000160.1 GCA_947630315.1 uncultured Clostridia bacterium | reverse complement strand
CCGCCAGAAGCGCCTCAATTTCGTCCTCAAGATAAGGCATCGCGACGCCCAGCTCGACCGACAGCTCCTCCGCCGAAGTGGGCGCATAATATGCCGCCAAAGCGATCGCCCCAAGAATTTTCCTGTTGAAAAAGTCGTTGTAGCAGTTCCAATCGCCCCAGAAATCTATCTTAAATCTTCCCGGATCATAGCTTTTCGCGCCCAATTTTCTTTCCATAAAATAACCTTCTTTCATCTTCGCACGCGCCTTGAACAGGTGATATTTCACCGCATCGACGCTGATTTTTAGTTCTTCCGCTATTTCGGAGCAGGATTTATTTTGGATATAGTATCGGACGGAGACCTCGCGCCGCGTTTTTGACAGAAGCGAGAGCTCGCGGCGTATGAGATAGATCTCCTCGGCATTTTGCGACGTGTCGAGCACGCCGTCCTCCGGCGAAGGGATAATCATTTCGCGGTAAAACGAATTTTCCGCAGCCTTTTCATGCTTTCTCTTCTGCTCCTCGCGGCGAATGTAAACACGAAGGGTATTTTTCGCCGTCGCCCAGACATATCCCCAAAACGCGCGGTCGTCGTTCAGATTTCCAATCGATTCTAAAACCTCGCAGACGATTTCCTGCGCCAAGTCCTCCGCGTCGCCATAATCGAAAATATTTCGCACCGCATAGCCGTAAATCGCGGGCAGATTGCCTAGCAGCATCTCCGCAGCCGTCTTGATATCCATAATTCTGCTCCTTTGAAGATCTTCATAAATATAGTGTCGAATTTTCCTCACCGGTTAGCGTTTTGAAAAAAATTCGGGGTATTTTTATTATATGCTTTTTGAGGAGGGCGGGCAAGGGGCATTTCTGCGAAAGCGCACATGGCGATCATCACGCCGTTTCCGATGTCGCAAAGTATATTTTTTATGCCACCGAAATTCCGCAGGCTGATTGCGGCGGTCGAGATAATCCCAAGCCCTCTAAATTTGAAAAAGGAGAACAGAATGGCAGAGAGAAAAAGAGCAATTCAGCTTAAACTATGGGTCGATGAAAATGAGAAAAATCTTATAGAGAAGAAGATGAAAATCCTCGGAACTCGCAACTTTGGAGCGTATGCCAGAAAGATGCTGATTGACGGTTATATCATCAAAGTCGATTATTCGGAGCAAAGAAAACTGGCTGCCGAGGTAAACAAAATCGGCGTAAATATCAATCAGATTTGCAAGCGGATCGACAGCACCGACCGCGTATATTCCGAAGATGTCGCAGAGCTGAGAAAGCGAATGGACGAGGTGTGGCGGTTACTAAAATCAAAGCTGTAAGAACGCCTTTGACAGAACAATTGCTTAAATTATCTACCCCGCCCGGCTTACGAAAAGATGATTTTGCAGCAATTCAATGCGAAATTTTCCGGCAAAAAATAAGCCCGCCTTTTGCGAAAGCATTAGGCGGGGATTGTTGTTAAGGAGAGGAAAGCGCGGATGGAGCGGTATGGCGAACGGAAGTGGAATAGTCTGAAAGAGCTACAAGCGGAGAGGGGCAAGCTGACGACCGAACATGATAGGCTGTATGCCGAACGTGAGCGCATCAAGAACCAGCTCAAAGAGGTGGAAACGGTTAAGGAAATGTGGATAGGATTCTTGGAAATGAGGAGGAAAGGGAGCTGAAGCCGTTTGTAATATAATGGCAGATCAAAGCAAATACAGCATTATTTGTGTACGCTAAAACTTAAAAAGTCAGTTTTCAGCGAATTATATTTTTTGCAAACAGAATTTTACGGCGTTTGCAGCGATTTTCTACTTTGTGATTCTGCATGCTTCTCAATGAAATATATGATTAAGCCGATTATAAATGATGTCAAGTCCAAGAAAAGCGATATAGCAGCGCAAAAAACAGCAGGCTTACTTTCGGAAGCAAACGGCATATAATTCATTACTCACTCAATGTTTGTTATGCTTTCGAGCTTGTTTCGACTGTAACTATCCCTTTTAAACCACGGATATAATTTATATACGCCAAAATAATATTTATTGCATTTCCCAAAGAGATTAGCAACAATGCAGTATGATTGCTTTTTCTTACCTTACCCCATTGCCGAAGCTTATAGCCCATCAGAAAATAACTTAAAAAGCAAAATTGCCAACCTATATCCCATTTCAGAATATGCTCACTGCTTATGTAGCTCAAGCTTGCAACAGCAAGAAATACTACGGTTATATTGCCGTATAGGTTTACCCCCCCCCGCGTAAATCTGCGGCGAGACGTATCACAAAGGGTACGGCAATATACAATCCCAGTAGAGTAAATAAATACCAAAGATGATAATATGGACTGCCCGCCACTATATTTTTGAAAACAGAGATCAGTCCTGGCAGGACATGATCGGTTCCGTGCATTTTGAGTATAAATACTCCTGCCATAAGCTTTGCAACGCTATAAATTACATAAAGCACGCAGAAGATAACGCTTGTAATACCGATGTTCTTGAACGATTTTTTGTAGAAATACTTGTAATCAGCGTTACGCTCGTCGGCAAGAATGAATGCGCCGGACAGCAAGAAAAAGCAGGGAACAGCAAAGCGGACGAGATGATTTATAAGCATTATCGGAAAATGACAGTTTGTCGGTGCTTTCATATCGTCGGTTTGCAAAAATCCGTCTGAAACGTGAAGCATTATAACCGCAAAAGCAGAAAGCATTCTTAATAAGTCAAAGTTGGATTCACGGTTTTTTGCCATTCATTTTCTCTCCTAATTTAATAATCGTCCTATTTAATGCTTTGGCAGGCAATATAATTTGTCTTGGTAGATACCTCACCGCAAAATATTTACACTTTTGCTTAACACCTTGTATTTCAGACAGCTTTGTCCTCTCCCCTGCTAATTTATCCATAATTGCAAAGCTTGGATTCCCTTTGAACTTGGGCTTCTCAAGGAACTCCCTCAAACATTTTTCCAGCCCTATTTCCGGCGATTCAAATTTGTATTCACCGACCGTTTGCAGGAATTTCGTGTTATCAAACCTGCGGTCGAAAAGGCGGTCATAAATCACCTGATACTTGTTGCCCATCGCCTCATAAATCTGCTTCGGGTCGTCGACATACATAATCTTAATATCTTTACCCGTTACGTCCCTGAAAACTCTTTTATAAATCGCAAGCACATCGTTCCACTTTATTGCCTTATCGGTCGTGATATGAAACGCCTCGCCCATCGCTTTTTCGTTGCCGATCAGCTTTGAAATCCCCATCGCAACGTCCGCGCCGAGAGTCATGGTTGTGTACTTTTCTGCGATTGCTTTCGGGAAAACGGTGGTCTTGTCATGCAAAGCGCGATAGAGCCAAAGCTCTTTTTCATATACGCCAAGTTGCAACCGCTGATTACTGTAAGTGATATACGGGCGGATTATCGTCCAGTTAGTCTTACCAGATTCGCGGAGCAGGTTTTCTTGACGTGCCTTTGTGAGGGCATACTCATCGGTTTTCAGATATTCGCTGTCAGTAGTGACGTCCAGAAGTCGCGGAGAATCCTCTGTAATAGGCGTTTTGGAGTCGGCATAGACACGACTTGAGCTCAGGAAAAGATACTGATCCGTCGCGTCAAGAAGCATATCCCGTCTCAATTTGAACTCTTCAGTATTGTAGACCATGAAGTCTACTATCGCGTCATATTTCTCTGCCAAAAGTGTTTTCAGAAATGCAATTTCATGCGCGTCGCCCCGGATATATTTAACATTATTAAATTCGGATTTTCTTTCTGAACGGCTAGTAACTGTAACATTCTCGCCGCGCTCACCAAGAATTTTTACTAAGTCGACGCCCATGGCGCCGGTTCCACCTAATACAAGTATTTTCATGTCGGTTCCCTTTCTTTGTCATGAAAGAAAACCGAGCGCGTTTATCCGTGAAGCGTGACTGTCCCGCTTCCTCCGGTCATATAGAACGTGTCGCCGACGATCATATCGCCCATGTCGCTGACCATAAACGTTGCAAGCGCGGCGATTTCAGAAGGCATAGCATAACGCTTTGCCGGCGTATTTGGATGATAAATATTATCCTCTTCACCACTTTTGCCGAGCATGGGCGTAGCAGTCGGACCCGGAGCTATCGCATTGACGACAATTCCATAAGGCAGAAGCTTGTCCGCAGTGCCGAGGGTGAGACCCCTGACTGCCCATTTTGACATCTGATAGGGCGTCCAAGCAGGGCGAAGCGCCGAGGACGAGGTCACATTCAGAATATGACCCTTGATTCGGTTTTCAATCATATATTTCGCAACTGCCTGAGACATGAAAAACGTGCCTTTCGCGTTGATGTCCATGATGCTGTCGTATTCCTGCTCGGACATATCCAAAAAGTCCGAGTGGCTTACGACTCCCGCGGAATTTACAAGAATATCTATTCTGTTTTCTGGGAACATTGCGGCGGCGGTTCTGACCTTCTCAGGCATAGTTTTAACATCTTTAACATCAATAACTATGTATGATAGGTTTACCCCCCCCCGCCGATTTTTTCGCAGCATGAGCGAAGCTTTTCTTCATTTGTTCCCGCGATGATCACCTTGGCGCCGCTTTTAATGAAGCTCTCTGCCATGGCAAGACCTATCCCGCCGCTGCCGCCGGTGATGAGCGCGACTTTGTCCTTTAAGAGTTCGGGGGCGTTGATTGGGGAGGGAATAGGGATCTTCTTTTCTTCTTTGAAAAGCA
>CANRHA010000159.1 GCA_947630315.1 uncultured Clostridia bacterium | reverse complement strand
CAAATATTTTGCCTGAAAATGATTGCAAGCGCCGGGGTTTATGACTATGCCGTCAAATTTGCCGTAAGCCTCCTGTATCCAATCGACAAGCGTGCCCTCGTGGTTTGACTGGCGGCACTCGACGTAAAGGTCATTAGCTTTACAGTAGTTCTCTATTTTTTCCACCAAGGATTTATATGTTTCCCGGCCGTAGATGTCCGGCTCGCGTATGCCGAGCATATTGAGATTCGGCCCGTTAAGTACAAGTATCTTCATGAATTGAACCTCTCTATTATCATATCCGCGTTTAAATCGGCGCTGTCGGCGGGTTTTATTATCTCGTCGGCGGTGTCTAAGTACCTCTGATGCCGCTCGGCGTAGCGCTTTTCTATCGCCTCTTTTGTCGAGGCAGTCGGGCGGTCGTCGGTGGGCGTGAGCCATTCGAGCGGCCTGTCAAGGAACATAACTTTACAGTTCTGCCTAAGCGCCTCTATGTTTTCATCTTTTAAAACCGCCCCGCCGCCGGTCGCGATGACCAGCCCCGAGCGCTTGCAGACGTCTTTTAAAACCTCGGTCTCTATCCTGCGAAAGCCTATTTCCGATTCCCGGGCGAAAATCTCGGTTATTTCAAGGCCGGTGCGCTTTACAATCTCCTCGTCGAGGTCTATGAACTCCCTGCCGAGCTTTTGCGCGGCTATCCTGCCGGCGGTGGTCTTTCCGCAGGCGGGCATACCGGTCAGCGCGATGTTCTGCTTCATCTTAAGGACCTCGGCGTATATCCTCGGTATCTCGGTTTTCGGGATGGTTATATCCCTGAAAATCTCCGAGGCGTAAACCGCCTGAGCTACGAGCATGTAAAGCCCGCCTTCGGCCTTTATGCCGAGGCTTTTGGCCTCAAGGATAAGCCGCGTGCGCAGGGGGTTGAATACTGCGTCGACGACTCCGCTGAGGTTTTTAAAGCGCCTCAAATCAACAGGCGGCTCGGCGTAGCAATCGGGAAACATTCCCACAGGAGTCGTGTTGATTATTACCCCCGCGTCGGGGTATTTTTCATACGCTTCGGAATATGTTATGCGCCCCTGCCCCGGGGTTCGCGAAACGGCTACGACCTCTTTTGCGCCAAGATCTTCGGAAAGTATCTGCGCAGTCACCGAGGTCCCGCCCGTGCCGAGGACAAGGACTTTTTTGCCGGAAAGAATTATCCCGGCGTGGGAAATCAGCTCCTTCATGCCGAAATAATCGGTGTTGAAGCCGTAAAGCCTGCCGCCGCGGTTTACTACCGTATTTACCGAACCTATCCGCGAGGCGATCTCGTTCATGCCGTCAAGATAGGGTATCACGTCCTTTTTATACGGGATAGTCACGTTTATTCCCTTAAAATCCCGGGCGAGCATGAAATCTTTAAGCTCCTCCTCCGGAACCTCGCGCAGGCGGTAGTCATATCCGCCTATAAGAGAATGAATTTCGGCGGAAAAGCTGTGTCCGAGCTTTTTTGCAATACAACCGTACTCCATAAAATCCTCCTAATCGGCCCGGCCCGAAAGATAATCGGTGCCGAAACGCCCGGCAAGAAGATCGCATAAAACTATGGCGGCAACGCTGTCGACAACTACCCGGGCGCGGTGGATTATCGCGGGGTCGTGGCGGCCCTTAAGGCTTAAAACGGCGTTTTCACGGGTCGCAAGATCGACAGTGTCCTGAGTTTTGAATATCGAGGGCGTGGGCTTTATCGCGCAGCTGAAAACTATCGGCATTCCGTTTGTTATTCCGCCGTTTACGCCGCCCGCGCGGTTTGTCTTCATGTTTATGCGGCCGTTTTTATTCTCTATCGGATCGTTGGCCTCGCTGCCGCGCATTCCCGCAAGCTTGAAGCCGTCGCCGAACTCTACTCCCTTTACCGCGGGTATGCCGAACAGGGCGTGGGCCAGAAGACCCTCTACCGTATCAAAAATAGGCTCGCCTACCCCGCCGGGAAAGCCTGTTACTGCGGTTTCCAAAACGCCGCCTACGCTGTCGCCCTCAGAGGCCGCGGATTCTATTTTTTCTTTCATCGCCCCGGCTATCTCGGGGTCGAGAACGGCAAAATCAAGGCCGTTGAGCATATCTATTTCCTCGGGAATATTGCCGAACTCGCGGTCGGTTATCCCCCCGCAGGACTTTATGTGGGTGCCTATCTTTATGCCCTTTGAGTTCAGCGCGGAAATCGCTATCGCCCCGGCGGCAACTATCGCCGCAGTTACCCTGCCGCTGAAATGCCCTCCGCCGCGGAAATCCTCAAAGCCGTGATACTTTAAACTCGCGGTGTAATCGGCGTGGCCGGGGCGGGCAAGCCTCGGGCCTACGGTGTAATCCGAGCTTTTGGTGTTTTCGTTGGGTATGATTATGGTAAGAGGCGTGCCGGTGGTTTTGCCGTTGAATACGCCGCTTAAAATGCTGAATCTGTCCTGCTCCACCCGGGAGGTGGATATTTTTCCGCTCGGGCGGCGCTTTGAAAGCTGTGCGGAAATAAATTCCTCGTCTACCGGTATCCCCGGCGCAAGGCCGTCGATCACAGCGCCTATCGCGGCGCCGTGGCTCTCGCCGAAAACAGTGAGGCTTACGCTTGTTCCTATCGTGTTCTTCATGCTTAAGCCTCCCTGCCGTAAAAACTGTCAAGCTCTGAAAACAGGCTGTCAAAGGTCATCGCTTCAAGGCGATAGCTTCCGGGAACGTCTACCCTTACGACCGTTACGCCCGAATTTTCCGATTTTTTGTCGTGAAGCATCGCCGATTTTATTTCGCTAAGCGCCGCCTCGGTTTTAAGCGGCATGCCGAGGTCCGTTAGCACCTTGGCGAGCCTTTTGCGCACCTCAGCTGAACACATCGGCAGCATTCCGAGCCCTACGCATTCGCCGTGAGTCAGGCGGCCGGCCTCGGCGGTTTCTATGCCGTGGCCTACGGTATGGCCGAAGTTCAGAACCCTGCGCAGACCCGATTCCTTCTCGTCCTGCTCTACTACGGATTTTTTTATCATCAGCGAGCGGCGGATAACTTCTTCTATATTTTCATCGACGCCGCCGCTCTCGAACATCTCAAACAGCCCGGCGTCAAAGCACAGAGACATCTTTACCGCCTCGGCAAGGCCGCTTGATATCTGCCTTCTGTCGAGGGTTTTCAGCGTGTCGGGATCGACAAGCACAAACCTTGGCTGCCAGAACGCGCCGACAGTGTTCTTGTAGCCGTCAAGGTCCACCGCGACCTTTCCGCCTATCGAGGAATCTATCTGAGAAAGGGTCGTGGTCGGAACGTTGTAAAAATCTATCCCGCGCATATAGGCGGACGCCGCAAACCCCGCAAGATCGCCTATTACGCCGCCGCCGACCGCTATGACGCAGTCCTTTCGTGTAAAGCGGTTTTCAAGCATCTTACACAGCAGCAGCCTGAAGCTATCAAGGTTCTTGGTCTTTTCGCCCTGCTCTAACGTGACTATATACGGCTCGGCGCACTGTAAAGCGATCGTTTTTGCATATTCGGCGGGAACGCCGTCGTCGGTTACTATTAAAACCTTGCGGTCAAGATCCATAAAACTGCAGGCGCATGAAAGCGAACCCCGCTTGACTAAAATATCGTATGAACGGTCGCCGAGGCTGAGGGTTATACAGCCCTCGCCCTTTACCTCGGCGCCGCGCTGATAGCTTTTTGCTACGTCCATTACATCCCGCAAAAATTCGGCGTAAAGGCCGCGAAGCTCCTCGGGAACATAGCTTAGGTTCGATTTTATTATCGCCGCCTCCCTCTCGGGATCGACCACCTTTAAGCCGTGTTCGCGCTTATACTCGCTTACCTCTCTTACCGCCGACATTCTCTCGACAAACAGCTCGGCCATCTGCCGGTCGATGCCGTTTATTTTCAGCCTTGCCTGTTCAAGCTTATCCATAACGCACTTCCTTTTCGGAGATTCAAAAAAATGCTCCACATTTATTCAACACGAATAAGCAGTGGAGCAAAATCAACTTAAGCTCTGCTGCTTATCTGTAATAATAAAAATAAAACCTGCCGGACATAATATCGCCCCTTGTAACTGTTGGGTATATTCTACGCCTTTAAACGCGTAAAGTCAAGAGAAAATCTTAAAATAGCCGCAATTTAAGCAAGATATGGTATCATTTGAATAGTTTTCAACGCCTTAAACGCCCGCGCGGTTGTTAAGATTCACAATTCGGCACGGGCGTTTTGAGCTTTATATTCGGTTTTTATGATTCGGCTTTTTTCAGGGCCGCCGCAACAAATCCCTTAAAGAGCGGGTGAGGGCGGTTCGGGCGCGATTTGAACTCGGGGTGGTACTGCACGCCTATGTGAAAATCTCGGTCGGTCAGCTCTACCGTTTCAACAAGTCTGCCGTCGGGGGAAATTCCGCTTAAGGTAAGCCCCGCGTTTTCCATTCTCTCGCGGTAATCGTTGTTGAACTCATAGCGGTGGCGGTGGCGCTCGGCAATTTCAAGCCTGCCGTAGCAGCGCTCCATAGCCGTTCCCGGCTTGATAACGCACGGGTAACTTCCGAGCCTCAGAGTTCCGCCCTTGTCGATAGAATCGCTCTGGCCGGGCATGAAATCTATGACCTTATTCTTGCAGAGTTCGTCGAACTCGCCCGAGTTGGCGTCGGCGATCCCGAGAACGTTTCTCGCGTACTCTATTACCGCTATCTGCATTCCGAGGCAGATGCCGAAATAGGGGGTC
>CANRHA010000158.1 GCA_947630315.1 uncultured Clostridia bacterium | reverse complement strand
CGTCAAAATCCTTCATCGAAATACCCTTCTTTGTCGAGGGAATGGTGATAGGCTTTATCTCCGCGGGCATAGCCTTCGGGCTTACATGGGCGGCCTACGTCGAGGTCTATAAGATATTCTCCACCGATGTGAATATGCTTTCCATCTTCGGACTTTCGGCGCTTATACCGTTCGATACTATAGCCGTCAGGGTAGGTATCGCCTACGCGATATGCGGAATACTTCTGAGCGCTGTCGGAACGGTAATTTCAACCAGAAAACATCTGAACGTTTAACATTTCGGGAAAGGAGCCAGCCTTGAAGCTTAAAACAATTCTCAAAAAGGCCGGCGCGGTCCTTACCGCGCTTGTGATCGCATTTACCGTTATGACCTGCTTCAGGCCGACGCTTTTGACCGTTAGGGCGGACGAGCAGGAGGAGCTTGAACAGGAGCTCGAAGAAATAAAGAAAAAGCAGGCGGATATCGATAAAAAGATCGCCGCGACAAAGGACGACATAGCTAAGGAAAAGGAAAATCAGGACGCCATAGACGAGCAAATAGAGGCGACTGAGGATTACATATCCACCCTTGCCGAGCTTATAAGCGAATACACCGAGCAGATCGATTCTTTGGACAGCGAGATCGAGGTGCTCGAGGGCGATATTGAGATACAGGAGCTTTTAATAGAGAACAAGCGCGCGGAGATCGACGAAAAGATACTTCTCTACGAGCAGCACCTTCGCGCCCTTTACCTTTCGGGCAACGATTCCGTGGCGTCTATAATCCTCGGCGCTACAGATTTCTTTGACCTTCTGATGAAAATAGAGCTTGTAAAGCGGATCGCAAACTACAATAACGACCTCATAGATTCGCTTTTGCAGACTAAAACCGAATACGAGGCTGCGGAGCTTGAACTTGAAAACCAGGTTGCGGCGCTGGAGGAGAGCAAGGAGGCCGTTGAGGCAAAGCGCACCGAACAGCTGGACCTCCAGTCGGAATGGAAGGGCAAGCTGAGCGATCTTCAGGACCTTTTAAGCCAATCAAAGAAGGCTATAAGGGCGCTCCAGGAGCAGAAGGACGCCTACGACGACGACCGCGATGAGCTTGACAAAGAGGCCGAAAAGCTTGAAAGCAGCATCAAGGATATAATCCGCAAAAAGGCGAGGGCAGAATATATGGGCGATCTGCCCGAGGGAACATTCCTCTGGCCCTGCCCCGGACACTACACGATAACCTCGGGCTACGGCTCCCGCTGGGGCACCACCCACCGCGGCATAGACATCTCTGACGGCAGCATTCACGGCGCCGAGATATGCGCGGCCAACTCGGGCGAGGTGATCTTTGTGAACAACTCCTGCACCCACAACTACGGAAAGAAAAAGTCCTGCGGCTGCGGAAGCGGCTTCGGCAACTACTGCATTATAGATCACGGCGGCGGATATCAGACCGTTTACGGCCACGCAGAAAAGATCATCGTAAAAGAGGGTCAGCACGTCTCCACCGGCGACGTTTTGGGATATGTCGGCTCGACCGGCGATTCAACCGGCTGGCACCTTCACTTTGAGACCCGCATAGACGGCGACAGAGTAGACCCGCAGGGTTCAAAAGTAAACCTTATTGTAAAGTAAGGAAATCAGCATATGAACCGAAAAATACCTATCGGCCTTACGGTGGCTCTTATGGCCATCGCCGCGGCCATAACCTTCATCGTCTCAACGAGCTACACCATGAACATCTTCAACGGCCTTGTAGCAGATGTTCAGCAGCGCGCCGAGATGTACCAAAAGCTTGAACAGATCGACGCCTACGTCCGCGCATACTACGACGGCACCCTCGATGAGGACAAGCTTATTGAAGCGCTTGCAAACGGATATATATCTATCCTTGACGACGCCGACGCGAGGTACATGACCGCGCAGCAGTACGCCCTCTACCGCGAACACTTAAGCGGCACCCATCTCGGCATAGGCGTTTACACCTCCGAGGACGGCGGCTACCCGACGGTAAGCGAAGTAATAGCGAACAGCCCCGCGTCGATGGCGGGGATATCGGTTGGCGACAGCATAATCGAAATAAACGGCAAGCCCGCTATTGATTTAGGCTACGCCGCGGCTACCGATTTACTGAGAAGCCCCTCGGGCACTCAGCTCGAGCTTACCCTGCGTTCCGACGGCGTAGACCGCAAGACAGCGGTATCTACGGTCCAGATGACGATAGGAACCGTCAGCACCTCGATCTACAACAACCTTGGCAGGATAAAAATAACCGAGTTCAACGAAAAAACCTATCAGCAGTTCATGGCCGCCTACAGTTCTCTTTTGTCTCAGGGCATAAGCGGCCTGATAATAGATCTGCGAAACACCGGCGGCGAAATATTCGATCCTGCCGTGAACATCTTAGGACCGATGCTCCCGCAGGGCACCGATATTGCGATAAGCATAGGCAAGGACGGCGCAGAATCGGTATATGACACCGCCCTCGGCACCCGTGTTCCGAACATTCCCCTCTGCGTGCTTACAAATTCGCGAACCTCCGGCCCGGCGGAGCTTTTTGCCGCCGCGCTTCATGACAACCTCTCGGCCCCGACGGTAGGAACCACCACCGCCGGCGACGGCAGCTTCTTTGAGACATATCCGCTTTACGACGGCACGGCTATAATCCTCCCGATATCAAAAATGCGCTCGTCGGTCACGGCCTTTGACGGCACGGGCGTAAAGCCGGATTACGAGGTACCTGTTCCCTACGACGACACCGAAGCCGAGCTTTCGACCCTCGACGAAAACACCGACCTCGCCTTAAGGCGCGGCATCGAGGTAGTAACCAGCCAGATATCCGAATAAAAAAATCCCGACCGCAGGCTTAGCCCACGGTCGGTTTTTTATTTGTCAGTCGTCAACGTCGAACCCGTTGCCCTCGTCTATCCCCAAAGAAGCGAGGTATTCGTCGAGGTTCTCGACGACCTGCCATTCGTCCGATTCCCCGAGGTCTTCGGGTTCCTCGTCGCTTACCGGCTCGGTTTCCGCCGATGTCTCGGGCGGGTCGGTCTCGGGAAGATTCGTAGTGGTAGCCTCGGAGGTCTTCTCAGAGGTCTTTTCCGTGGTCTTCGCCGTCGTCTTCTCTGTGACCGCGTCCGGCTCGGTCTCTGATGTCGTTGCCGGCTCGGCTTCGGTTTCGCTTATTTCGGTGTCGGTGCCGAGGGCGGTCGTGGCCGCGTCGGTAAGGGCCTGAGTGGCTGATACGCTCTCCTCGGCGGCGGTCGTTACTTCCGCCGTTACCGAAATTTCCTGATCGGACGATACCAAAACGTCCTCGCCCGGTCCGCAGGCGGTAAGAAGCAACGCAAGCGCGGCAAGCACCGCAGGCGTCAAAAATTTTTTCATATAAAAATTCCTTTCGCATTTAACGCACAGCGCGGCGGTATTATTTATATGCCGCCAGCTAAAAAATACTCCGTCAGACTTGACCCGACGGAGATTCAGGATATCAGCCGTTAAGCTTCTTTGCAAGCTGAGATTTCTTTCTTGCGGCGGTATTCTTGTGAAGAATGCCCTTTGCGCAAGCCTGATCTACCTTTTTGATGGCGGCCTTTACGGCTGCCTCTTTAGATTCGCCCTCAGCGGCGTCAGCCTTTTTAACAGCGGTTTTGAGTGAGCTCTTGATCATTTTGTTGCGGAGAGTTTTGGTCTCTATAACTCTTACTCTTTTCTTTGCAGACTTAATGTTTGCCATTAAGACACCTCCTTCTGCCCTTTCGGGTATGAAATCCACTTATTTGGATAAGCTAAATTGCACGACTGAGAGAAAATGCAACAGGGTTAATGACTCCCTGCTTATACACAACAAGTATCAGGTAATAATATATCACCGGTCGGCAAAAAATGCAAGCCCTTTTTCAAATTTTTTTCTTTAATTCTTAAATTTTTTGGAGGTAACAATGCCCGAATTTAAAAAACGCACCGATCTTGCCCTTGAAAGCGCCGAAAGCGTCCGCACAGAAAGCTCCCTGCCCGAGGGAATAAGCGTAGCCGAAAAGAGATCCGCCTGTTTTACCGTAACCACCGTGACCGTAGAAACTTCAGAAGCGGCAGAAAAGATCGGCAAGCCGGCGGGCAGATATGTAACGCTTGAAACCGGCGAGCGCCTTGAGACCCTCCCCGAGAGCTTTGAGGAATGCGCGCGCGGTTTGTCCGACGAGATAATCTCGGCGGCGCCATGTTCGGGGCCGGCGCTCGTTGTCGGCCTCGGGAATAAAGACATAACCCCCGACAGCTTAGGCCCCCGCGTATGCTCGCACATCTTCGCTACCCGACATATCCGTTCGGACGCACCCGAGCTTATGAGCGACGGCATAGGAGAGGTGAGCGCTATCGCCCCGGGGGTGATGGGCCAGACGGGAATAGAAGCCGCGGAGCTAATAAAAACCGTATGCGAGGCGGTAAAGCCCTCTTTGGTCATAACCGTAGACGCCCTCGCCTGCTCGGATATTTCCCACCTCGGCAAAACCGTTCAGCTTACAAATACCGGGATCTCCCCCGGCAGCGGCGTGTTAAATTCCCGAAAGGAGATCTCCCCCAAGACCCTCGGCCTGCCCTGCCTCGCGATAGGCATGCCGACCATAGCCGACTTAGGCGTAAAGAGCGAGGGCGAGCCGATGATGGTCACTCCGCGCTCCATCGATAAGCTGATAAGCTGGCCGCCCTCTATGTCGACGAAGTGGATAT
>CANRHA010000157.1 GCA_947630315.1 uncultured Clostridia bacterium | reverse complement strand
CCCGAGCAAAAGCCCGCCGAGCCGGTAACGATAGAGACCTACGCCTCGGTCGTAGGCTCATACGAGGGCGAGATAACCTTTACATACTGCACCGAGTTTGTTATCAAGAAGGCAGAGGGCTGCGAAAGTTCACTTAAGCTCAGGGCGTATCTTGAATCGATAGGCGACTGCGTAGTCGTAGTCGAGGACGACGAGATAATAAAGGTCCACGTTCACACCAACAACCCCGGCAAGGCGATAGAAAAGGGCCTCGAGTTCGGCTCTATGAACCTGCCGAAAATAGAGAATATGAGATATCAGCACGAGGCCGCCAAAAAACCCGACAAGGTTACGGTTTCAAGCTCGAACAAGGCGTATGTCTCTGTTCCGCCCGAAAAGCCCTACGGATTTGTAGCTGTCGCGGCCGGCTCGGGGATAGAAAACATGTTCAAGGACGCCGGCGCCGACTGCATAGTAAAGGGCGGCCAGACGATGAACCCCTCTACCCAGGACATTCTTGCCGCCATTCAGGCCACCCCCGCCGAGACGGTATTCGTCCTTCCTAACAACAAGAACATAATCATGGCCGCGGAGCAGGCGGCGAAGCTTGCCGACAGAAAGGTATGCGTTTTGCAGACGCGCACCGTTCCCCAGGGGCTTTCGGCGCTTTTGGCCTTTGATCCCGACGCGGATTTCAACACCACCCGCAGCGATATGACCAAGGCTTTTGAGAAGGTCCGCACCGGTCAGGTCACGTTTGCCGCGCGCGACAGCGAATTTGACGGCCAGGAGATCAAAAACGGCGAGATACTTGCCTTAGAGAACGGCAAGCTCAGCTTTGTTGAAAAGGATATAAACAAGGCCGCCTACCGCCTTATAAAGAGGCTTGCCGACGGCGACAGCGAGTTTATAACGGTAATAGTCGGCGAGGATATCGACGACGTCACCGCCTCGGAGCTTCAGCAGAAGCTTGACGAAAAGTTCGGCTCTAAAATGGATATAAACGTAATACGCGGCGAGCAGCCGGTTTACTACTACATAGTAAGCGTCGAGTAAAAATAAGATCTTATAATAAAAAACCGCCCGGCAGCGCCTTTAGATACCTAAAAGGTAAGCTGAGCGGCTTTTTACGAAAGGGTGGATATATTGAAGTCGCTGCTGAAATATTTCAGGGGCTACGGCCGCGAGGCCATCTGCGCGCCGTTTTTCAAGATACTTGAGGCCGTTTTCGAGCTTTTGGTGCCCTTTGTCGTCGCGTCAATAGTCGACGTCGGGATACCCTCGGGCGACCGCGGCTATATTTTAAAGATGTGCGGGGTGCTGGTCGCCCTCGGGGCGGTAGGGCTTTCAATGACCCTTGCCGCGCAGTATTTTGCCGCAAAGGGCGCGGTGGGATTCGCCACAAACCTCCGCCAGGCCCTTTACGACCATATACAGTCGCTCGGGTTCACGGAATATGACAGCCTCGGCGTTTCGCCGATGATAACCCGCCTTACGAGCGACCTCAACACCGTTCAGTCGGGGCTGAATATGACCCTCAGGCTGATGATGCGTTCGCCCATAATCGTATTCGGCGCGATGATAACCGCCTTTATAATCGATTTTCGCTCCGCGCTCATATTTGCAGTAACTATCCCGGTGCTTACGGTTATAGTCGTCGGGATAACCCTAAAATGCATTCCTCTTTATACAAGAGTCCAGCAAAAGCTTGAAAAGGTGCTTTTATCGACAAAGGAAAACCTTGTCGGCGCAAGGGTCATAAGGGCGTTCTGCAAGGAGCCGGGCGAGACCCGCCGGTTCGGGGAGATAAACTCGGACCTCTGCCGCGAGCAGAAAAGGGTCGGGAGAATATCCGCAGCGATGAACCCGCTGACCTTTGTCGTTGTGAATATGGCGATAATAATTTTGATATACCAGGGCGCGTTCGAGGTAAAAAGCGGCCGCCTTACCCAGGGAACCGTCGTTGCGCTTTATAACCTTATGTCTCAGATACTCGTCGAGCTTATAAAGCTTGCAAACCTCATTATAAGCATACCCAAAAGCGTGGCGTGCGCAAACCGCATAGCCGGTGTGCTCAATACCGAGCCGTCTATGACGGACGGAAGCTATACCGAATGTAATATAAATGCCGAATATGCTATAGAGTATATAAATTGCAGCTTAAAGTACAGCGGCGCGGCCGAGGATTCCTTAGAGGATATAAGCTTAGCCCTCCGCCCGGGGGAGACCCTCGGGGTAATAGGGCCTACAGGCTGCGGAAAATCGAGCCTTGTGAGCCTTATCCCGAGGTTTTACGACTGCACCGGGGGCGAGGTAAAGGTGTTCGGGAAAAATGTCAAAGAATATGATACCGCCGCTTTGCGGTCGTTTATAGGATTTGTTTTCCAGAAAAACAGGCTTTTCAGGGGAACGGTTCGCGAGAACATGAGGTTAGGAGCCGAAAACGCCGAAGATGAGGAGATAATATCGGCGCTCAAGGCCGCTCAGGCGTGGGAGTTCGTGTCTCAGAAGGAGGGCTGCCTTGACGGGATCATAGAGCAGGGCGGAGCTAACCTTTCGGGCGGACAGGCCCAGAGGCTTTGCATAGCGCGGGCGCTTGTAAGAAAGCCTAAGATACTTATACTTGACGACAGCTCCTCCGCTCTTGATTTTGCGACCGACGCGAAGCTCAGAGCGGCGATAGCTTCTTTGGATAACAGGCCGACGGTCATAACCGTTTCGCAGAGGGTTTCGTCGGTGATGCACTGTGACAGGATAATAGTTCTTGAAGACGGCCGCTGCGCGGGAACCGGAACCCACGACGAGCTGATGGAAAGCTGCGAGGAGTACCGCGAGATCTACAGTTCGCAGATAGGCGCCGCCGAAGGAGGTGCCGCAAAATGAACAAAAAAAGCGTGCTTTTAAGGGTCGCAAAGGTCCTCGGGAAAAACCGGGCGCTGCTTGTGTGTTCGGTAGTGCTTGCCGCGGCGAGCGTGCTGCTATCGCTGTATGTGCCCATACTTTTCGGCGACGCGATAGACCGCATAGCCTCCGAGGGGATAGATTTTAAGATCATAGCGGGATTTTTGATAAAGGCCGGGGCGATCTCGGTGTGCGCGGCGGTTTTACAGTGGATAATGGGAACAATAAACAACCGGCTGACTTTTGAAACGGTAAGGCTTATACGGAGCCGGGCGTTTGAGAATATCGAGAGGCTGCCGCTGCGATATATCGACGGCCACGCGTACGGAGATCTGCTGAGCAGGGTGATATCCGACGCGGACCAGTTTGCCGACGGGCTTCTGATGGGCTTTTCGCAGTTCTTCACCGGAGTTATGACGATTTTCACCACCCTCGGGTTCATGCTTGCGATAAGCCCGAGCGTGGCGGCAGTAGCCGCGCTCCTGACGCCGCTTTCTATATTTGTAGCAAAGTTTGTAACCTCGAACACCCACAGTTTATTCAAGAAGCAATCGGAGATAAGGGGCGAGCAGACCGCGCTGATAGACGAAACGGTCGGCGGGGCAAAGGTGGTTGCCGCCTACGGCTACCGCGAGCGCAGCCGCGCGAGGTTTGAAAAAATCAACAGGGAGCTTGAAGGCGTTACCCGCAAGGCGATATTCTACTCGTCGCTTGTAAATCCCACGACAAGGTTTGTAAATTCAACGGTATACGCGGCGGTATGCCTTGTGGGCGGGTTTACGGTCATCGGCGGGGGAATGACGGTCGGCGGCCTTACGGCTATACTTTCATACGCCACGCAGTACGCAAAGCCCTTCAATGAAATAAGCGGCGTAGTGGCGGAGCTTCAGAACGCGATAGTTTGCGCGCAGAGGATCTTCGAGCTTATAGACGAACAGCCGGAGCCTGACGACAGCGACCTGCCGGAGCTTCCCGAGATAAAGGGCAGCGTCAGCGTTGAAAACGTGAGTTTTTCGTATTCTCCCGAAAAGCCGCTGATAAGAAACTTCAACCTGAACGTAAAACCCGGCCAGCGCGTCGCGATAGTCGGGCCTACGGGCTGCGGGAAGACTACGCTGATCAACCTTCTGATGAGGTTTTACGACGTAGGCTCGGGCAGGATAACCGTCGAGGGCAGGGATATATCTGAGGTAAAGCGAAGCTCCCTCAGAAAAAGCTACGGAATGGTCCTTCAGGACACCTGGCTCAAAACCGGTACGATACGCGACAACATAGTTATGGGCAAGCCGGACGCCACCGACGAGGAGGTCACGGCCGCCGCGAAGGCGACTCATGCCCACAGCTTTATAAAGCGCCTGCCGCAGGGGTACCTGACCCCGGTGGGCGAGGACGGCGGGAACCTTTCCGCCGGGCAGAAGCAGCTTTTATGCATAACGAGGGTCATGCTCTCCGCACCGCCTATGCTTATTCTTGACGAGGCTACGTCCTCGATAGACACTAAGACCGAGTTAAGGGTCCAGCGAGCCTTTGAAAAGCTGATGAAGGGCAAGACGAGCTTTATCGTCGCGCACAGGCTTTCGACCATAATGTCCGCGGACGTCATACTCGTCATGAAGGACGGCAACGTAGTCGAGCAGGGCACCCACCCCGAGCTGATGGCAAAGGGCGGGTTCTACGCCGAAATCTATAACAGCCAGTTTGCACACTGACCGGCGCCTTTCTGCGGGCCTGCGAGTGGCGGCGGGGTGCTCGCAGAAACCTTCTGCCTCTGCCGCAGCCCCGGGGCGAAGCCCCGGGCGGCCCGGAGGGCCGCCGCGGCGCGCCGCAGGCGCGCCGGCCCCGCGCGGAG
>CANRHA010000156.1 GCA_947630315.1 uncultured Clostridia bacterium | reverse complement strand
CTACGACAGACATCAGAAGTCAGAGATCAGAAGTCAGACCTGGGAGGACAAGGGTGGCGGATAGCAGGTACTTGCGACATGCGCAGAAGGTGACGGCAACGATGGCAGAGGGTTCAGGCGTGTGCACATGCTCAAATCTCCCCGCAAGCCCTGTAAAAGCTTTTCCGACATCTGATTTCTGTCCTCTGTCTTCTGACTTCTGTCCTCTGTCTTCTGATGCGGTCGTTCCGGCGGGAGTGTCCATTCCCCCCGCATTATTCGCTTAATTTAAATCCGTCACCGAAGGTGACACCTTTAAACTCTAACATCTATCATCTAATATCTAATACCTATGATGTGGCCGTTTCGGCCACATCTGTTCCGACCGCATCCTTGACTATCCCGCAAAAATATGATATACTGGGTAAAATCGCGTTGGAGGGGTTGAAACATGAATAACGAAGACGTTTTTTCAGAGACCGAGGACACAAAGCTTAAACGGTTCCTTACCGGCGGAAGGGTCTACTCGCAGCTCGCGGTGGCCATTGTCTGCGCCATCGTCTTTACGGTAACTCTTGCCGGAATGATCGGCGTGTATTCAAATATCTCACAGGCTAAAAATGTCGAGGATCTGACCGGGATCAACGTTGCGCGCGATCTCGACGGGCAGTATATAAAGGGCAGCGCATATAAATTTCTCGCTAAGCTGGGATATATCGCCGAGAGCGACCGCGCCGCCACTCATTATTATTACCTTATGTATACCGACGCCTCCGACGGCGAACAGTATCTGACCCTTGTTGAAGCCCCTAAAGAGAGCGACGCCGCGCTTCAGCGAATTATAACCGCTTATCTTGATTTTGTTGAGAGCTACAGCGCCGACGCCGATTCAGCCTCTTTGGCGTCGCGGCTCGACGATATGACCGGGCGCTTCAAAACAATGTCAAAAAAAGAGGCCGAGCTTATGTCTGAGGGCGTGTCGGCGCTCGGACTTAATCGCGAAAAACAAATTGCATACACCCTCAAAATAGGCGAGCTGCCAAAGGGTTCGGACACCGTTCCCTACTGGTTCATAATAATTCCTTTCGGGATCGCCCTTGTAGTTTCGGTTATCCTCTACTTCTACGGAACGCATCTTGAACGGCTGAGGGAGGAAAAGAACCGCAGCCCCTACCCGTATCAGAACAGGAAAAAATAATGGAGATAAAACGTTTTTCGGGCACAGTTCCCGAGGATTCCGCCGAAATAAGGCGTGAGGTTTTTGTGGATGAGCAGGGCTTTACCGATGAGTTTGACGAGTTCGATGAAATATCCACCCACATCGTGATCTACGACAGTAACACGCCCATAGCCACGCTGCGCTTTTACAGCGAGGGCAGCGGCAGCTATCATATCGGTCGCGTCGCGGTTAGAAGATCCCGCCGCAAAGAGGGCCTCGGCCGCGTGCTGATCGACGAGGCGATAAAGGCCGTCAGGGAGCTTGGCGGCACCGCGCTTACCGTCGGCGCCCAGGAGGACAAGGCCGGTTTTTACGCCCGCTGCGGCTTTTTGCCCGAGGGCGAGAGGTATTTCGAGCAGAATTACCCGCATGTGAAGATGCGGCTGAAAATTTAAGCGCGCATAATAAAATATGACACGACCCCGCCGCAGGCAAAAGCCCATGGCGGGGTTTGATGTTAGTATAGAAAAGATGGGGCGGGCGGCGCCGGTGGAAAAGGATTTGCAAAGGAATGGTGGGCGAACAGAAGGGGGGAGGGTTTGGCGCTGTTGCCGCAGCCTTCTGCCCCTGCTGCAAACACTCTGCTGTCCGCTGACCTTGTCCTGCCGGGTCGGGCCTCTGTGCGTTGCAGAAGGCCCGGGCGAAGCCCGCCCCGCGCGAAGCGCGGGGCCAGCGGCAGCGAAGCTGCCGCTGCGGCGGCCCCTCCGGGGCCGCCGGGGCTTCGCCCGGGGCCTCGGCAGAGAACAGAGGTCAGAAAACAGATATCAGAGGTTGGAGGACAAGGGTGGCGGATAACAGAGCACTTGCTGTAGGGCAGAGAGTGGCGGCAACGGTGGCAGAGGGTGCCGGTATGTCCACATGTTTTCGTCTTACTGCAAACCCGGTAAAAACTTTTCTGACATCTGATTTCTGACTTCTGTCATCTGACCGCACCCCTCCCCCTCCCGGGTTGCGCACGCGCCCATGGCATAGCAGCGCCCCCCTCCCCTCGAGGGGAGGGGGAAGGGGGTGGGGTGACCGGGTAGTAGTTAGAGATTAGTTGTTAGTAGTTAGTTGATGAGGTCTCGAGGGTACGGATAATATCAGGGTAAGCGAATGCCTTTCATCAGATTGACCGCGGTGCCGCACCTTGTCACTCTCACTCGGGCAGAGCGTTTCTGTCTTCTGATATCTGACTTCTGTCTTCTACCTGCATGAGCGGCTCCGCCGCGAATACCTTTTACAAGGTAGGCGCGGACGGCCTCGGCCTGTTTCGCGCGCCCCCAAAAAAGCCATTCTGATTTCTGACTTCTGATTTCTGTCTTCTACTCGCGCCCGCGCCGGATCACCCCTCCCCCTCCGAACTACGCTGTAGCCCACGGCTTCGCAGTTCCCCCTCCCCTCGAGGGGAGGGGGCAGGGGGCGGGGTGACTGTAATAGCATGAGCGGATAGTAGTTAGAGAGTAGTTGTTAGTAGTTAGTTGATGTGGGTGCTGAAAGCAAAAGATAATACAAGCGTAAGCGAATACCTTGTTATATAGTGAGAGGACGTGCGCTGTTTGGCTTTTCCGGGTAAGGCGCACAATCTGCCAAATCATTTTAAATAGCATGAGCGAAGCGAATACCTTTTCATCAACGTGACGCGGTTGCACACTGTCACTCCCATCTATCGGAGAAAGTTTTTCTGTCTTCTGACCTCTGCCATCTGTTTTCTACTCAAGCATGAGCGCCGCGAATACCTTTTCATCTGTTGGGAGGCACGAGGGTGGGCTTTTTATATGAGGTATTTGCACAACTTGAAATAATTTGAGCGTAGCGAATACCTTTCTATCAATGGAGGGTGACCGCGCACTGTCACTCTTACTCTCAAAAGCGCTTTCTGCCTTCTGCCATCTGCCCTCTGTCTTCCACCCGAGCATTCGCTTGCAAATCCCTTTTCCCCAGCTGTGGGCCGTGTTGCCCCGCGCTGTTCCGCCATCTCCGAGCAGAGCGCTCTATATTCTATCCTCTACCCTCTGATCATCTAAAAGCAGGCCATATGGCCTGCTTTTCTCTCACCCTTTAATGAACTTCTCGATCAGCTCATGGCCGACGGGGGCGTAATTTCCGGTCGATTTGGCCGATTCCTCGCTCAGGACGTCGACACCCTGGCGCTCGGCCTTTTTGTGGTAGATCATGTACGGAACCGGGTCGTTGGTGTGGGTCCTCAGCGACAGCGGCGTCGGGTGATCCGGCAAAACCATGACCTTATAATCGTCATATTCCTCGAGGGCTTCAAGCACCGGCGCGAGGATCTTTTCATCTATAAGCTCTATGGCCTTGACCTTGTTTTCGATCTCGTATCTGTGGCCGCATTCGTCCGGGGCCTCAATATGTATGTACACGAAATCGCTGCCGTTTTTAAGCTCGTTGATCGCCGCGCGGGCCTTACCTTCAAAGTTTGTATCGAGATACCCCGTTGCGCCCTCAACGTTCACGACATTCATTCCCGAGAACTTGCCTATTCCTTTTAAGAGGTCAACCGCGGAGATCATCGAGCCTTTTATGCCGAATTTTTCCTCAAATGATGCAAGCGGCTTTCTGACTCCCTCGCCCCAGAACCACATTGAGTTTGCGGGGCGGTCTCCCCTCTTTATTCTTTCAAGATTCAGAGGGTGATCCTTTAAGACGTCGTAGCTCTTTTTCATCATCTCGTAGAGCTTGGCGGCGTTTTTGTGGCGCGGCAGATATTCCTTGATCGGCTTGCCGGTTATGTCATGAGGAGGGGTAAGCGTTCCCAGATCGAGGGTTCCGTTGTTCCATATAAGACAGTGGCGGTAGCTTACGCCGGCATAGAGCTTAAACTCGTCGTTATCGAACACCTCTTTGAGGGAATCGACCAAAATCCTTGCCTCGGCGGTGGAAATATCCCCGGCGCAGTAGTCGATGATCGTCTTGTCGTCGTAATTTTCCTCGTCCGAGAGAGTCACAAGGTTGCAGCGCAGCGAAACGTCGGTGGGCTTCATATCGATGCCTATCGAGCCTGCTTCGAGGGGAGAACGCCCCGAATAGTACACCGCGGGATCATACCCCAAAACAGAGAGGTTCGCCACATCGCTGCCCGGCTTAAGGCCGTCGGCAACCGTTTTTACAAGTCCTACCTCGGCCTTTTTCGCAAGCCTATCCATATTCGGCTTGTGGGCCTTGGCCATCGGCGTGAGTCCGCCGAGCTCGGGTACGGGGTAATCCGCCATACCGTCGCAGAGAATAACAACATATTTCATATCATCACTCCTTAGTGAATTTTTCCTCGGCAAGTATACCACATCTCTCTGAAAAAAGCAAGGCTTTCAGAAGTCAGAAATCAGAAATCAGACGACAGATGGGCGAGCGTGACAGCCCGAGTTTGGGGTTAGCCGGGCGGCGAGCGTTACAGCGCGGGGTTGAGGTGAGTTGGGCGGCAGGGCGAGTATTACAGCGCGGGTTTGAGGGAAACTGGGCGGCGAGTGGGCGTGACAGCGCGGGTTTGAGGTGAGCTGAGCGGCGGGTGAGCGTTACAGCGCGGGTTTGAGGTG
>CANRHA010000155.1 GCA_947630315.1 uncultured Clostridia bacterium | reverse complement strand
CGAGAGGTAAGCATATACATAGACTACATACGAGCTGTTGGTTCCGAACGGAATATCAACGCTGGTCTTGGTGGTGTAGGTGGTCTCGGTTGCAGAGGCGCCGCCGCGAGCATAGTCGATGGTGTAGTAAACGGCGTTGGAAACTGCATTCCAAGAAACGGTGGTGGAGCCGCTGCCCTTAGCGGTAAGAACAAGGTTTGTAACCTTGGTGGAAGTTACCGTGGTGCTGTTCGAGTTGGAAGAAGAAGCGGTGTATACGGCGGTGGCGATAACGCTGTTAGCGGAAGTAAGGCCGGTGCCGTAGCCGATTACAAATACCTCGAAGCTGGTGTTCTGGCCAACGGGGATAGTAGCGGTGTTGGTGCCGCTGATGTTAGCCATAAGGGTGGTGCCGTTTGCGGTGTAAAGTACCTGATAGGCGGTTCCGCTGTACCAAGTAAGGGTAGATGAAGTGCTGCCGACTACGAGAGTGCAGTTGGAGCCGTTTACGGTAGTGCCGGAGGTGGTGGTATTGGTGTTGCCGTAGGTGATCTGGCCCTGCTCAGAAACGTTGACGGTCGCCAGAGCGGTACGTCTGTTGTTGCTTACACCGTAGATAACGATGGTGCAGCTTACGCCTACATAATAAGGAACGGAATACTCGGTGTCGCCGTCGGTGTTATAGGCGCCGGGAATGAGGTTGTAGCCGTAACCGTAGTTGTAGTTGTAGTTGCTGTAGTTGTAGTTGTAATTGTAGGATACGATATAATCCTCATAGCCGATATCGTTCCAAGAGAGGTCTACCGCAGATACATTATAAGTGGTAGTGCCGTTGAGGCGGGCGGTAAGGCCGAGGTTGCCGCTGGTAGAGGTGCCGTTGGTGGAAACGGTGCCGAGGTTGGCGATCTGAACGCCGGCGGCATTCAGCGCGACAACGGTAAAGGTTACGTTTCTGCCGTATGCGCTTGCGAGAACGTTGGTTACGTCAACGCCGGTGTAGGTGGTGACGTACTGGTTTGAAGAGCCGCCTGCAACGGTGTAGTATACGCAGTATCTGACAGCGCCGGATACGGGATTCCAGTTAAGGGTGTATCCGTCGAGCCAAACGTCGCCGGAGCTGCTGCTTCCGCCGCTGCTTGCGCCGGTGGAAACGTTTACAGAGCCGAGAGTCTTCTTGTTGCCCTTAGAATCGTGATAAGAAACGGTTACGCTCTTGAGGTTCTTCCAAGCAACATTGATGTCCTGAGTAAAGGTGTCGTTTTTACCGGTGGTTCCGGCCTTTTCAACGTAGCCTTCAAGGTTCTTCTCTACGTTCTCATCATAGTAGGTGTACTCTACCATATAGTCCTTTGCGAGAATGTTGCCCTTGCTGTCAACGACCTGTTCCCAGGATACTCTGACAGTATTTGCGCTGACCTGATTTACATCAACGTACTTTGAAGTGACCTTGCCCTTAATAGTAACGGTTCTGGAAGAGTCTATGCTTCTTACGGTGTAAGGTCTGTAATCTTTCTGAGCGATGGTAATCTCTACATCGTAGACTCCCGCAGGGAGGTTAGAGAATACCGCTTCATTCTTGCTGGATTTTGTTACGGTGACGGTCTTTGTGGAATAAGGGCTCTTTCCGTAATCCCTGTAAAGGTCAACCGTGTATTTGGTTGCGTCAGTCCAATCATCCCACCTTACTACGATAGTGGGTGTCTTGGCGGTCGTGTCCTCATAAAACTCATATTCCCATGATGTTCCGCCGGCTGCCGAAGCAAAAACGGTCAGCATGGACAAGCTAAGAACAAGCGCCATGACGATTGCTAATATTCTTTTTGCCATTGAAATAACACTCCTTTATAAGATGTTGAGTTTATTATATCACCATAATTCGGATTTGTAAAGAGTTTTTCCAAAAAATTTAGAAAATTTAAGCATTTCTTAAGAGGTTCACGTCGTTTATTGTGATAAATCGGCGCAAACCGAAAATTTGCTCTTGAAATCCGTACTTAAAGGTGTTACACTTGTAATACAGATACAGACGCCGTTTTATTGCGCACGGTCGCGCATATTGCGAAAAAATCGTTGAATTATACAGAAAGGTTGGTTCAATTATGACTATTATCACCAAAAAACCCTTCGGCAAACTCTCGACCGGAGAAAAAGTCTCGCTCTTTGAGATGAAAAATTCATCAGGCGCTTACGTTGAGATAATAACCCTCGGCGGCGCTATACGCTCTATTGTCGTTCCCGATAAAAAGGGCGCTTTGGCCGACGTCGCCCTCGGGTATGACTCCGCGGAGGGATATGAGAAACAGTCAAAGTACATAGGCGCTCTTATCGGGCGGCACGGCAACAGAATCGAAAACGCTGAGTTTAAGCTCGGCCGCAGAAAATTCACCCTCGCCAAAAACGACGGCAGAAACAGCCTCCACGGCGGTATATCGGGATTCGACAGAAAGCTCTGGGAACCTGAGACAGACGGCGAGACCCTTAAGCTTACATACGTCAGCCCCGACGGCGAAGAAGGATTTCCGGGGGAGCTTAAGGTATGCGTAAGGTATACTTTTACCGAGGACAACGCGCTTTGCATCGACTATTCTGCTATTTCCGACGCGGACACCGTCTGCAACCTCACAAACCACTGTTACTTTAACCTCGACGGCGAGGGCGCAGGCTCGATAACCGGGCATTCGCTGAAAATCAACGCCGCTCACTTTACCGTCGGCAATTCGGAATGCCTGCCGACAGGCTACGTTGCAAAGGTAGAGGGCACGCCGCTCGACTTCACCGATTTCCACGTCATCGGCGAGAGGATAGATTCAAAGCATGAACAGATAATTTTCGGCAACGGCTACGACCACAACTTCTGCCCCGACGGAGAAGGGTTCAGAAAAATGGCGGAGCTCAGGGCGGAAAAATCGGGCAGAACAATGGAGGTCTACAGCGATCTGCCCGGCGTTCAGTTCTACAGCGGCAACGGCCTTGACGGCGCAAAACCCTACGGAAAGGGCGGAAAGCCTTATGAAAAACGCAGCGGAATGTGCCTTGAAACGCAGTTTTATCCCAACGCGCTGAGGTTTGACAATTTTGAAAAGCCGATCCTCAAAAAAGGCGAGCGCTGGCATCATGTCACGGTCTACAGATTCGGAGTGATATGACGTCTGCGGATATAGTTTAAGAAAAAAGCCGTCTGAAAATTCAGGCGGCTTTGTTTTAAATAATGGTCGAAAAAGCAAATTTTTTTGATTCAGAAAAATTTATCAGACATTCTCGGCCGGCGGCTCATGGGAAACAGCGGCGGCGTAAGGCTCGTTTTTAACTACCTGTACGTTGTTGTAAACGTCCATACCCGTTCCCGCGGGCAGAAGTTTGCCTATAATTACGTTTTCCTTTAAGCCTACAAGGTGATCGACCTTGCCCTTTATCGCGGCGTCGGTGAGCGCGCGGGTGGTCTCCTGGAACGAAGCCGCCGAAAGGAAGCTCTCGGAGCTGGATGACGCCTTTGTTATGCCCTGGATAACCGGGCTTGTCGTTATAAGGCGCGAATCCTCGCCGGCGTCGATCTCCTCCTGTATCTGCGCGTTCATCTCGGCAATCTCGTTTTTATCGACGAGAGTTCCGGGAAGCAGGTAGCTCGAACCGGGATCTTCTATTTTTACCCTGCGGAGCATCTGGCGGGTTATTACCTCGATGTGCTTGTCGTTGGGTTCAACGCCCTGCTGGCGGTAGACCTTCTGCACCTCGGTGATGATGTAGTTGCGAACGGCCTCTATACCCTGGATAGCCAAAACGTCGGAGGGGTTCTTTGCGCCCGCGGTAAGCTCATCGCCGGGCGATACGGTGTCGCCGTCGCGCACGCGGATTCGGTAATCCCACGGAACGGGATACTGCTCTATCTCGCCGGTCTCGTCGTTTCTCACGACTATTACGCGGGATTTCTTGATCTCTTCTATAGATACCGTTCCGCCGATGCGGGCGAGTATTGCGGCGCCCTTGGGCTTGCGGCTTTCAAACAGCTCTTCAACTCTCGGAAGACCCTGGGTAATATCCTCGGCCGAGGCTACGCCGCCGGTGTGGAAGTTACGCATCGTGAGCTGGGTACCCGGCTCGCCTATCGACTGCGCGGCGATTATGCCTACGGCCTCGCCGGTAGATACTACCGTGGAGCGCGCAAGGTCCATTCCGTAGCACTTCGCGCACACTCCCCTCTTCGACTTGCAGCCCAAAACGGAGCGGATAGCTATTCTGTCCTTGCCCTCGGCCTCGAGGACTTCTATTACCTTTTTGGCGTCGGCGGCGGTCATGAACCTTGAAGCCGACACGACGACCTCGCCGCTCGAGTTTTTGAGATCCTTTACAAGGAAGCGGCCTATAAGACGGTCGGAGAGCGGTTCTATAAGCTCGTTGCCGTTTCTAATCTCGAATACGTCGATGCCCTCGTCGGTGCCGCAGTCCTCCTCGGTGATTATAACGTCCTGAGCGACGTCGACAAGTCGGCGGGTAAGATATCCCGAGTCGGCGGTCTTAAGGGCGGTATCGGTAAGACCCTTTCTGGCGCCGCGGGAGGAGATGAAGTATTCAAGAACGTTAAGACCTTCGCGGTAGTTGGCGCGTATAGGCATCTCAATGGTGGCGCCGGAGGTGTTTGCTATAAGGCCGCGCATTCCGGCGAGCTGACGGATCTGGGCTATCGAACCTCTCGCTCCCGAGTCGGACATCATGTAGATCGGGTTGTATCTGTCAAGTCCGTGCTGCAGGGCGGACTTGACAGATA
>CANRHA010000154.1 GCA_947630315.1 uncultured Clostridia bacterium | reverse complement strand
GCTTCGCCCCGGGGCCGGCTGCAAGCTGCCGGGTATCGGAAAACAAAGCCGAGTATCGGGACAGCCCCGCCGCCGACTGCGGTTGTACTACTTTTAGGCTGACAGGCATATACTTGACCAAGAATAAACCGAAAAGGGGCAAGATATATGTATGTCAAGACGGTAAAGATGCGCCATGTGCTGAAAACTGCGGTGATTTTACTGATAACCGCCGCGGCCGCGTTCGCCGCTATTTATGCGGTAAACAGGCTTTTGCGGCCCTCGGCGGTAACTCTTAAGACAGAGGCCGAGCAGGCCGAGTTTCTTAAGAGCCTCGGCTGGGAGATATCGGAGGAACCGATAAACTGCCGCGAGGTGACTATCCCTAAAGACTGGAACGACGTGTACTCAAAGTATAACGAGCTTCAGCTTCAGCAGGGGTTCGACCTCTCGGATTACCGCGGCAAGACCGCAACTATCTATTCGTACAGCGTTCTTAATTATAAGGATCACCCGGAAAACGTAGTCGCCAACCTCGTTTTGTGCGACGGCAGACTTATAGCGGCGGACGTCAGCTGCACCGAGCTCGGGGGATTTATGCAGGGCGTAGCGCGGGCGGAGTAATTTTTTAAAGAGGATGTCTAAGATGGAAAGACTTGACAGGTTTTTGGCCGAACAGCTTAAGAATATCTCCCGAAAGGGCGCTAAAGAGCTTGTCCGCAGGGGCGAGGTGACGGTGAACGGCGTAAAGGCCGCCTCGGCGGAGCAGAAGATCGATCCCGCCGGCGACGTCATAGCTGTTTCGGGCAGGGCCGTAAAATACCGCAGATTCCTCTACATAATGCTCAACAAGCCTGCCGGCGTGGTCTGCGCGACCCGCGACGGGCTTTCGCAAACGGTGCTGGAACTTCTGCCCGAGGAGCTGCGCCGCCGGGGGCTTTTCCCCGCAGGCCGCCTCGACCGCGACACCGTCGGGTTCGTACTCATAACCGACGACGGCGAGCTTGCGCACCGCGTATTATCCCCGAAAAGCCATGTTCCCAAGAAGTATTTTGTGAGGCTCAGGGATCCCGTAACATCAGATATCCCCGAAAAATTCTCCGCCGGAATTATTATAGACGGTCCCGAGACCTGCCTGCCGGCCGAGCTTGAGATACTTTCCGGGCGCGAATGCCTTTTAACGCTTCACGAGGGAAAGTACCACCAGGTAAAGAGAATGTTCGCAGCGTTAGGGAACGAAGTAGTATACCTTAAAAGAACAGAGATCGCCGGGATACCCCTTGACGCGGCTCTTGATGAGGGCGAGGCACGCGAATTGACGGAAAATGAGGTCGAGCGGCTTAAAAGCGGGCTGTAATTTGACGCTTTCCAACTTTTTTCCGTCAAATTAAATAAAGTGCGTCAATCAAGTTTGTTTAAAAAAACACTTGTGCTGAGCGGATTTCATCGCTATAATATAAGAGTAGCTAATTTTGCATTAGTGTAACAATAAAGCAAAAAGGGAGGCCCTTACATGGCTAGCTTATCACTCAAGAACATATCGAAAAAGTACCCGGGCAACGTTATCGCGGTCAAGGATTTCAACCTTGAGATCAAGGACAAGGAATTTGTTATTTTCGTAGGCCCTTCCGGCTGCGGAAAATCAACTACCCTCCGTATGATCGCGGGCCTTGAGGAGATCACCGAAGGCGAGCTCTACATAGGCAACCGCCTCGTAAACGACATCGCTCCTAAGGACAGAGATATCGCGATGGTTTTCCAGAACTACGCCCTCTATCCTCATATGACCGTTTTCGAGAACATGGCGTTCGGCCTTAAGCTCAGAAAGACCCCGAAGGATCAGATTGCAAGAAAGGTTGAAGAAGCCGCAAGGATCCTCGACATCTCCCATCTGCTCGACAGAAAGCCGAAGGCTCTTTCGGGCGGCCAGAGACAGCGTGTCGCTCTCGGACGTGCTCTTGTCCGCGAGCCTCAGGTCTTCCTTCTTGACGAGCCTCTTTCAAACCTCGACGCCAAGCTGAGAGCTCAGATGAGAACCGAGATCGCCCTTCTCCATAAGAAACTCGGAACCACCTTCATCTACGTTACCCACGACCAGACCGAGGCCATGACCATGGCCGACAGGATCGTTGTCATGAAGGACGGCGTTATCCAGCAGGTCGATACTCCTCAGAACCTCTACAACTTCCCTGTAAACCTCTTTGTAGCGGGCTTCATCGGCTCTCCTCAGATGAACTTTATCGATTCCAAGCTCGTAAAGATCGACGGCAAATACAACGTCGAGTTCGGCTCGGAGGACACTAAGGAGCGCAGAGGCCGCAAGTTCACCATCGAGATCCCCGAGTCCAAGGTCAACGAAGCCGCCCTTGAGCCGTATGTCGGCAAAGAGATCATCTGCGGCGTTCGCCCCGAGTGCATTCACGATGAAGAAATGTATCTCTCCTCGGCGAAGACCGGCCTTATTGAGGCAACCGTAAACGTAACCGAAATGATGGGCGCAGAGACCTACCTCTACCTCAACTGCGAGGGCATCAACCTCACCGCCCGCGTCTCGAACCGTTCTACCGCCAGACCTCAGGACGTTATTCCGTGCGCCCTTGACGCCAACAGGATCCACCTGTTCAACAAGGACACCGAAGAGGTTATCATCAACTGATAAAACAAAATCAAACTCGGCGGGCGCTCGGTTTTCGGGTGCCCGCTTGTTTTAAAACCTTAATTTCTCCGATTCGCAATATTTTTACACTTTCGCGCGTGTTATTTATGAAAATATTTTTGGAGGAATTTAAAATGAAAAAGCTTTTAACAGTTATCATTGCAATCGCGCTTGCCGCCGCGTCGTCTATAAGCGCCGCCGCCGTTGCGGTTCCGACGCCGAACGAAAACGGCGTTGAGGAAAAACCCGACTACGAAGTTATCGATAACGCGTGGACTATACTCTATCGCGCGGTATTCGGCGATAACGGCGTAATTATCCGCGACGACTACGCCGGCGCATGGGTAGACCCGGAGGATCAGCAATACTTCTATTTCGCCCTCACGCCCGACGCGGATAAGGCTTACTATGAAAACCTTCTTGCCGGGAGAACCGACTACGAATTTGTCACGCTTAAGTACTCCCTCAAAACGCTGCTCCATATGCGCGACGTTGTCTTTGACCGCTGCAAGGACGTCATGTCCGGCGCGGGAGTCAGGGAGCACGAAAACGCGATCTATTTCGAGGTCCGCGTCTCGGAAGAGGAGGAGAACGGCAGGATCGCCGCCGCGATGAAGGCGGTAAAGGAAGAGGAAGACCTCCCCGACGGAATAGAGAACGCGTTTGAGATCGCCTACGGGGTCAGGGTGATGCCGGTAGATGAGAATGTTCAGGTTCCGACCGAGGGGAAGATCTGCAAGGAAGAATAATTTACCTTAAGGAGCATTATGTCATGAAATTGGGAAAACTGTTTATATACGCGCTGACGGCGGTGCTGTCGGTGGGAATGTTCACGGGCTGCGGTTCGGCCGCGCCGAAGGAGGGGCTTGAATGGATAAACAACCCCTCGTCGTGGGATGAGTACATGAACAACGCAAAACTCACCTCGCTGACGTCGATGGGCAACACCTGCCGCCTCAAAAAGGCGATTGAAAAGGCAAAGGCCGGCGAAGATGTGAACATTGTGTACATCGGCGGCTCCATAACCGAGGGCGAAGGGCTTGATACCTGCTACGCCAACCGTTCGTTCAACTATTTTAAGGATACTTTCGGCAAGGGCAAGGGCGAAAACGTCCACTACTTTAACTCGGGTATTTCGGGAACGCCCTCTACCCTCGGCGCTTTAAGGTTTGAAAATGATGTTTTGGCGCACAGCCCCGACATTGTTTTTATAGAGTTTGCCGTCAACGACGGCGGCGAGGACGAGATGAAATCGGCGTTTGAGTCGATGATACGCGACGCCCTGAGCTATGAAACTCAGCCGGCGGTTATACTCCTGTTCGCAAGAATGGACAACGGCGCGACTTCTCAGGAATGGAAAAAGGAGATAGGCGCGTACTACGACCTGCCGATGATAAGCTACGCCGACGGAATAACGTATCTTCTTGACAACGGCGCTATGGAGTGGAGCTACTTCTCGGACGACTACACCCACCCGAACGCCGACGGAAACGCGGTCGTCGCGGACTTTATCTCATACTTCTACGACGAGGTAAACAGGGCGGAAGCCCCCGAGGCGGACGTGACCATGCCCGAAACGCCGATGAATACGCTGTTCTATCTCAACGCGCACATGATGCAGCATTCGGACACCGAACCGGCCGAAATGGGGTCATGGCGCAAGGCGAGCACCGGGTTCCACTACTCTGACGGCTGGACGAAGGCGTATTCTGACGACAACGAGCCGCTGGTGTTCGAGTTTACCGGGAAGTGCGCGTATGTTGTCTACCCGGCGATGGGTTCCGACGGCTTCAAGAAGCTCCATGCGAAGGTATACTTCAACGGCGAGCTTGAGGCCGAGAAGGATTTTGACGAGTATGTAGAGGGCGGCTGGTCCTGCCCATATGTCGGCCTGCTTCATCTTTCTCCCACGGCCGGCGAGTACAGGATAGAGTTTACCGCTCCCGAGGATTCGCCCAAGTGCGATCTGCAGGTCCTCGCCGTGGCCTACACGGAATGATGAAAATATGAAATCAAGCCGCCGGCAGCGTGTCGGCGGTTATTATATGCAAAAAAGTATGAATTTTTTCCAAAACCTATTGACAAATTTTCCGCGGGGGGGGGGTATAATCAGGGTA
>CANRHA010000153.1 GCA_947630315.1 uncultured Clostridia bacterium | reverse complement strand
ATGAGAAAATTTCCGCAAGGAAATTTGCGAATACCTTTTTATAGTGTGTGGACGTGCGTTGTTTGGCTTTTCCGGGTAAGGCGCACAATGAACCGGATCATTTAAAATAGCATGAGCGTAGCGAATACCTTGTTCCCCCCCCCGCGGCGCGGCACTCCCTCTCAAATCCGCACCCCGCGCGCTCTCCCTTGTCAGCCCCGCTTTGTACCGCCCGCCCCATAAGAGCGTTCTAACATCTATCATCTAACATCTACCATCTACCTTGACTTTTCCCCCTCTCTGGTTTACAATTAAATCATAAAACCGAAAGGAGCCAAGCTATGAAAACTTTAGTCGTCTATTATTCACTTTCCGGGAAGGACACCGAGAGCGTTGCGTCAAGGATAGCAAAGGAGCTCAACGCCGATATCGAGCGCATCGATACGGTCACTCCCTACCCCGATAACTACGAAGCCGCGGTCGAGCAGGGCAAAAAGGAGGCCGAGAGCGGCTTCTGCCCCGAGATAAAGCCGCTAAGCCACGACCCCGCCGATTACGACTGCATCGCCGTGGGCACGCCTACATGGTGGTACACAATGGCGCCGGCGGTGCTCACGTTCATGAGGCAGACCGATTTCAAGGGCAAGACCGTGATACCTTTTCAGACTCACGCCGGTCAGCCCGGCCACGCCGTTTCGGATATAAGAAAAGAGGCCAAGGGCGCGATGCTGTTTTCGGGGATGCGCTTTGAGGTCGGCAAATTGGGCGTGATCACCCCCGAAAAGGAGATACAGGACTGGATAGCCGATATCAAAAAAGAGGTTTTGGCATGAACGTTTTAATGATCAACGGCAGCCCGAGGGCGGGCGGCAACACCTCGGCCGCGCTTAAACATATGGAGGGCGTGTTTGTAAAAAACGGCATTTCCTGCGAGACGGTGGAGATAGCCGCAAAGGATATCCGGGGTTGCACCGCGTGCAACAGCTGCGGCAGGACCGGCAGATGCGTGTTTGATGACATTGTAAACGAGGCCGCCCCGAAGTTCGAGGCCGCCGACGGCCTTGTAGTAGCAAGCCCGGTGTACTACGCCTCTCCTAACGGAAGCCTTATAAGCTTTCTTGACCGCCTTTTCTACAGCACGCCTTTTGATAAAACGATGAAGGTCGGCGCGGCGGTGGTAGTCGCAAGGCGGGGCGGCTGCACAGCTTCGTTTGACGTACTTAATAAGTACTTCACAATAAGCGGAATGCCGATAGCTTCGAGCAGATATTGGAACATGGTCCACGGAATGTCAAAGGGCGAGGCGGAGATGGATATAGAGGGCGTCGAGACCGTAAAAATGCTCGCCGAAAACATGAGTTTTCTCATGCGTTCCATAGCTCTCGGGAAGGAAAAATTCGGCCTGCCCGAAAAAGGCCCTCAGACCTTTACCAATTTTATAAGATAACTTGACCGCAAGAAAGGGAAGCGTTATGTCCTGCAAGTTGGATGAAAGCGTAATGTATTTAAAGGGCGTAGGGCCTAAAAGAGCCGAGCTGTTTGAAAAGCTCGGCATAAAAACCGTGCGCGACCTAATATATCACCTGCCGAGGTCATATACCGATTACTCCTCGCCGGTGCCGATTTTAAGCACCGAGATAGGCGAGGTAAACGTAGTTGAGGCCGAGGTGGTAAAAAAGAGCCGCCCCGCGATGATACGCAAGGGAATGACCCTGTATAAGCTTTTGGTGACCGACGGCACCGACGACATGAGCGTTGTCATCTTCAATTCCCAGTACATGTTTGATTCCCTTAAAGAGGGTGAAAAGTATCTTTTATGCGGAAAGATAACCGCCGACGGCAAGCGCCGCGAGATGTCTTCGCCGAATATACTTTCAAGCGCCGCCGAGGACAAGATCAGGCCGATATACCCTCTTACCGCGGGACTTACCCAGAGCGCCGTTACCAACGCGGTAAAAAACGCTTTGGGTTATGCCTTGCCGGCGGATCTTGAAATACTTCCGCCCGATATCCTCAAAAAAACCGGGCTGATGTCCGAAATAGACGCCCTTAAGCTTATTCATTTCCCGAAAAGCCTTAAGGACGCCGACCCCGCGCGCCGCAGGCTTGCCTTTGATGAGCTTTTGACCCTGCGCCTCGGAATGACGGAACTGCGGGAGCGCACCAGAAAGCTCTCGACCTTTTCAATGCCCAAGGCCGACATGTCGGGCTTTATAAATTCGCTGCCGTTTCGGCTCACCGGCGCACAGGGCCGCGCTATTGCCGAATGTCTTGAAGATATGAAAATGCCTACGCCGATGAACCGGCTGATCCTCGGCGACGTAGGTTCGGGAAAGACCGCCGTCGCCGCGGCGTGCTGTTATAACGCGGCAAAAAACGGTGCTCAGGCCGTAATGATGGCCCCGACAGAGATACTTGCCGCCCAGCATTTTGAATCGTTAAAGGGCTTTTTGGAGCCTTCGGGCGTAAAGGTCGGATTGCTCACCGGCTCGCTTACAAAAAAGCAGAAGGCCGAGATATATTCCGCCGCCGCCTCGGGCGAGCTCGACGTTATAGTCGGCACCCACGCGGTATTTCAGGAGGGGATAGAGTATTCCCGCCTCGGACTTGTAATAACCGACGAACAGCACCGCTTCGGCGTTGCGCAGCGTTCCGCGCTTGCAAAGAAGGGGGAGAACCCTCACAGGCTTGTAATGTCGGCCACCCCGATACCCCGAACCCTCGCCTTGATGATATACGGCGAACTTGATATATCGGTGCTCGACGAGCTGCCCGCGGGCCGCAAGCGCACCGAGACCTACGCCGTAACCGGAAAGCTCAGAAGCCGCGCGTTTGCGTTCGTAAAAAAGGAGCTTGACCGCGGCGGGCAGGCATATATTGTCTGCCCGGCTATAGATGAGGGCGCGGCGAACATGAAAAACGTTTCGGAGTACGCCGAGGAGATAGCTTCGGGCGAATTTAAAGGATACCGAATAGGCGTTCTTCACGGCCAGATGCCTGCGGCGAAAAAGGACGCGGTAATGAAGCAGTTTAAGGATCACGAGCTTGACATACTCGTGTGCACAACGGTAATAGAGGTCGGCGTAGATGTTCCCAACGCCACCGTTATGGTTATAGAAAACGCCGACAGATACGGGCTTTCACAGCTTCATCAGCTTCGCGGAAGGGTAGGGCGCGGCGAGAGGCAGTCCTACTGCATTCTGATAACCGACAACCTCTCCGACGAGAGCCGCAAGAGAATGAAGGTCTTAAGCTCAACCCCCGACGGCTTTGAAATATCCGAGGCGGACCTTGAACTCAGAGGCCCCGGAGATTTCTTCGGCTCCGCCCAGCACGGCCTACCGCCGCTGAAAATTGCCGATCTTGCCTCAGACGGCGAACTTATAAAGCTTGCCCAGAAAACGGCGGACAGCCTTACCGACACCGGCAGAATAACCCTGCCGGGCTGCGAACCCCTTAGGCGCCGGGTGGGATCGCTATTTGAAAAAACATACGATTAAAGCCGAAAAAACCCGGGAGGTTTACCGCCTCCCGGGAATTTTTATGATTTACTGCGCCAGAATTTCGTTCGTCAGCCTCATGATGTCGAGACTTAAAAGCCCCTTTGTCATGATCTTGAACTTTATGTCCTTATAGGTGAACTCCGCGACGTAGTATAAAAATTCAACGCCTTCGGGTTCGCCGTCGGGGGTAAAGCCTCCGAGGAGGATCTCTACCTCGGTGCCGTTGGCCGCCTCGGCCTTTTGTTTAAAATCTTCCGATGTGAATATCAGCCACTTTGAACCGAGGGCTTTTTCAAAACCGATACGGTGTTTTGCGGCGTAGACTATCGCCTCGCCGCCGCTTTCCGAGCTTAACCGCACATAGCAGGTGTCGTCTACGGATTCGCCGTCGCTGTTTAGGTAATCGGTAACGCCGCTCTCCTCGGTAACGGTCAGCTCCTCGTCGCTTTTTACTCCCTTGAATACGTCGTACCCGAAGTAATCCTCAACGGAGTATGTCTTTTCGGAGTCATACGCCGGCCAAGGCATAGGGCCTTCAAAGTGGTCGGTCATCGGGTTCACCCCGTAGATGACGAACCAGCCCTTGAAAAGCTCGCTGAGCGGGTTGCCCGAATTTTTCTCGGTGGTCTCTGCAACTGTTGTCGGAGCGGCCGTGGTCGTCTCGGCGGCTGTCGTAGGCTTAGCGGTCGTTTCAGCCGCGGTCGTAGGTTTGGCCGTTGTTTCGGCGGCGGCCGTGGGCTTAGTTGTTGTCTGAGCCGTGGTCGTAGGCTCGGTCGTTGTCTCGGCAGCGGTCGTGGGCGCGGCCGTAGTTGTTTCGGCCGATGTCTCAGGCTCGGCGGTGGTCTTTGGCGCCTCCGAGGCGGTCAAAGCGGTCTCGGCGGGTTCCTCGGCGGTCGTAGCCGGGGCGCCGAGGCCCTCTATGCCGGTGTCTCCGCAGCCGCAAAGGCAGATCGCCGCGCAGAGCGCCGCCGCGATGATTTTTTTGATCTGCATAAAATACACACTCCTTTTTTATTTCAAATTCGGCGCCGGGGCGGGGTCGATGTCAAGCCTCAGCGCCGTTTTGAACAAAAATTATTTGAAGAACAGCGGAAGCTCCTCTAAGAATATGAGATCGCTGCGCTTCGAGGCGTCGCCCTCGGCAAGGACTGCAGCCTGTCCGACTATTGTTCCGCCGGTATGGGCGATAAGCTTGCGCAGGGCTTCAAGGCTTTCGCCGGTAGAAACAACGTCGTCGACTATGAGTATTCTTTTGCCGTTCATGTAGTCCGCAGA
>CANRHA010000152.1 GCA_947630315.1 uncultured Clostridia bacterium | reverse complement strand
TGTTTTTGCGCGCATATATCAACGATTCTCACGAGGTCGGGAGTGTCGGTTTTTATGCCCGAGCCGTAGAGTATCATGATCTCGCGGCCCTCTACCCACGGTGAAATTTCGTTTTCCTGACAAACGTAAAACCAACTGACCGTGTTGGAAAGCCCGCCCTCGCCCGCGGCAACTTTCCACTCCTTTGCGACGTCAAGCTGCAAAACGTCTTCCACGGTAATATAATTCATAAGATCACCCCGATTTTTAAAGTTATAGCATATCATAATTTCTGCCGGGTGTCAATGGAAAAATTCGGGGGGCGACTCGATCGTTAGAAAATCGGTGTGGAAGGAACTGAAGGTTTGGCAAAATCGAAAAATTTGCGTTGATGATAATGCAAGATAATGTTGTTCACGAAAATTTTACAATTCTTATACCCGATCATCTGTCGAAAAATTGTCCGTTATAAAGTGAGAAAAATAAAAATTTTTGAGTGAGGGTTAAAATTTTCCGAAAAATGTACGTTGTAAGGTGAGAGGAGGGTAAGTTATGTTCATATAAAATTTACATTTCGGGTGTCACCAACCGTGCAAAAAATGTACATTGTAAAGTGAAAGGGGGCTTTATACTGCTGACACTGAAAAGTGGATTGCCCTAATCAAGCAGTATTCCAACCCCACGGAGCTGACTGCTGAAATGCTCAATACACTCATCGAAAAGATTGTCGTACACGAAGCCGTCAAAGACCCTGACGTTGTTAAAACACAAGAGATTATAATATTTTACCGGTTTGCAGGTAGAATTGATCAAAACATAGATTTGCGAATTTGAGGTTGAGAAATGGGGCTTCGCCCGGGGCAGCTGTATCAAAGCTATGGTAGAAACTGAAGTTCCCATATTTATGCGTGATCCCTCTGCCATGCTTAAGCATATCGTCGAGGCATAGATAATTATGCTACATGCACAAATCTGTGCGAAATTTTTGTCAATATAACCAAAATTTAAAATTTTACAATTTTCGACACACTTTATGATAATAACGGTATATAATGCTAAATAAAGCAAAATGTCGAAAGGAGAATTTTTATGACGGAAATCCCCGCGCCGCTTTATGTGCTTATCTGTAAATCACTTTTTGACCTTGCGGTACCGCCGCATATAAGAGGATACGGCTATTTGATCAGCGGTATCGCTAAAGTGTCTTCCGATCATACATACCTTCGTGCAATTACAAAGCGCTTATATCCCGATATTGCTGCTGACTTTGAAACTACGCCACAGAGGGTTGAAAGGTCAATCAGAACCGCGGTGGAGATTGCATTCACAAGGAGCGACATTGAATCTTTGGAGAGATACTTTGGAAATGCCATCAATCCGAAAAGCGGGAAGATCACAAATTCTGCATTTATGGCAGGAGTGGCTGCGAAGATCAAGCTTATTATGCTTAGTGAAGGAACGCAATTAGAAGACAGAATACATTTTTCAGATGACAGAAAGGCTTTTACCGGGATTGTGGAAAGGTGAAGGCGAGCGGGAAGGGCGGAGGATTGGCCGCTGTTGTCGGCGGTTTCTGCCTCTGGCGAAAGCTCCCCGCTATCCGCTACCCTTGTCTTCCCGGGTCTGATCTCTTATATCTGACCTCTGTTCTCTGCCGCTGCCCCGGGCGAAGCCCGCCCCGCGCGTAAGCGCGGGGCCAGCGCGCCGCAGGCGCGCTGCGGCGGCCCTCCGGGCCGCCGGGGCTTCGCCCGGGGTGCGGTTCAGCAGGCGCCCTGCGTAGGAGCAGAGGCCCTGCGAGGCTATGGTCACCCCTCCCCCTCCAGACTTGTGCTGAAAGCCTGGGCATAGCAGTTCCCCCTCCCCTCGAGGGGAGGGGGTCAGGGGGTGGGGTGATTCAAATAGTATGAGAAAATTTCCGCAAGGAAATTTGCGAATACCTTTTTATAGTGGGGTGGACGCTCTTTGACATGCTTTGTTATCCAAGGCGCACAATGGTGCCGGCTCATTTAAAATAGCATTCGCGAAGCGAATACCTTTCTATCAATTGAGGATAGCCGCACTCTGTCACACTTACCTGTTGGAGAGAGTTTTTCTGTCTTCTGACATCTGACCTCTGTTTTCTGTTCAAATAGCATTCGCTTGCGAATCCCTTTTCACCAATTGCCGGCAGCCCCACTCTGTCACTCTCGCCCGGTAAGAGCGCCTCTGCCCTCTTCCCTCTGTCTTCTGATATCGGGAGTATCCACATTATCCCCTGCACTTAAATCCGTCGCCGAAGGTGACGCCTTTAAACTCTAACATCTAATATCTAATATCTATGATGTGTCCGTTTTAACCACATCCGCGCATTCGGGAGTGTCCATTCCGCCCGCATTATAAAAATTCTTTGCACGATGATTCGGCGTTACTAACAGCTTTCCACTAACCACTTTTCACTTAAATGTGGGCGGTCTGTACACTCCCCGCGCATCCCACCCCATTGAACTTTCCCAAAATACATGCTACAATTACTCCGAGGAGGCGGTGAGATGATCAACAAAATCGAACTTATCGATGTCCTTTCGCGGCACGCCGAAAAGTATCCGCTGATGCAGCCCTGCGACGTTGTGAAGCTGATCTACCAAAGCGAATTTTTGGGCGGGCATATGATAAAAAGCCCGGAACAAAGCTTTTTGCGGCTCACCGACGAATTTGAACATGTTGAAAAAACGCCCGGCGCCGAGCTTTTTGAGTACATCGGGAACGGCGTTTCGCGGGTCAATCTTTCACCGCTCGATCCCGAAAAATACCCCCTTTCACAGCTGAACCGGGATTTCTGCGAATCGGCAAATATCAGGCGCGGAAGTATGGAGGATTTTTTGGCGAAGCTCGATATTCTTACATCGGAGTTTCCGCGTTTCGGGTTCGGCTTTTCGGCGGATCAGCTTGAAGATTATCTCAAAAAATACCGCGAGGCGGGGTGCCCGGCGGTATCTCACAGCGAAAAATACCGGCTCGCATATAAGCCGGCGTACAGGGTGATACTCAAAGGGAATTTCAACTGCGGGGATTGATTTTTTCTCATATATCCGATATATTTTTTATGCAAATCGCGAATTTATTTCCTGAGGCAGCAGGGGAGGGGAAAGAATGCTGAAGCCGCTTAATAGGGAAGATTTTGATCGATACATAGATTTTGTATACACTCTCGCTCTGGGCCCGCACAAGTCCGGCTATCCCACATACACCGACGGCATTAAGACTAAGGAGGATTTTGTGGAGCGGTCCTTGCTGGCTTTCGAGAGGGATAACGAAGATATCCTGCTATATGAGCGCGAGGGCAGGGCGGTCGGGTGGATACATTATTATTACCTGCCCGAGGACAAATATCTTGACACATGCTCATTCTGCATCGAGAGCGGAATGGGAGAAGCCGTCATAGAGTTTATCGCCTTTGCCCGTGCGAGGTTTCCCGGAAGCGAGCTATACCTGGGATTTTCCGGTGAGAACGCGCAGGCGAGGGCGGTGCTGGAGGCTGAGGGTTTTACCTGTATCGAACAGGATTTTAACGATGTGTTTGATCTTGACAGCTACGAGCCTACGCAGGAGGATCCGGATATAGTTTCGGTGACAAAAGAAAATTTCGGGGTTTTCCGCGCGTTGCACGCTCAGCACGAGGAAATGTACTGGAACTCAGAGAGGCTGTTGGCAAACATGGACGATTGGCGGCTGCTGCTGTATATGCCCGGCGGCGTGCCGATGGGCGCGCTTCAGGCGCGGAAGGACGGCGAGATGGGGGAGATATTCGGCGTGTTCTTTCCGGGCGATCATGACGCGGCGGCGTACAGGGCGTTGACAACGGCGGCTCTTAACGGCGCCAAGGCCGACGGAGCCAAAGCCATGACCTTTTTCAACGAAAGCGAGAGTCAGGAGGACGCCCTTGCTCTGGGATTTCGGTACGTCGGCGAGTATGTTTGCTATCAAACCGCGCTGTGATCGGCGGGATATGCTGAATTGATGTAGTATAATGCTTATATTGATCATAAAACACGCCCTGTCATCGTGGCAGGGCGATTTATATGCAAATTTGCCGTTTATCGAGATTCGCTAAAGCTCCTGCGCCAGGATAAACGCGCCGCTCGAGGTCCAAGTGTACGCCTTATCTCTCAGCCCTTCGCCTGTTTTTGCGTTGAAATTCTCCGCAAAGCCGCTGCTTTGGCACATTTGCAGGAATTTTCGGGCGGCGTCTTTTGCAAGCTCGGCCTCACCGCATTTTCGCAAGCCGTCGCATAAAATCACCGTCGACGGCGCCCAAATCGGGCCGCGCCAGTAGCCGTCGTCGCGGTATGCGGGGCTGTCAAGGCTCTCGGTCGCGAAGCCGTGTTTACTGATAAATCCTCCGCTCTTTAAGCTCTTGATGATTTTTCTGCGGTACTCCTCCGGCAGCTTTTCGCCGAGGACAAGGCAGAGATACGGCAGAAGGCTTTTGTTCTCAATTATTTCGTGAGTGCCGGAACGGAAAGCGATCGGCAGACCGTTTCTGAAACACTTGTCAAGGAACAGAGTTAACATATTATCAGATTTGCATTTCCACATTTCCGATTCATTTTCCATTTCGAGTCGCGCGGCAAGCTCCGAAAGCGCGTCCATTTGCAATATCAAAAACGCTTGCAGGTCGGGCGAACACACCGGCGGAACGGCGGCAAATACCGTGGAATTATCCCAGCCGGAATCGTTTCCGTGGGCGTATTCGGGCAGACCGTCGCCGTCAAAATCGCGGTAATTAAGCCACCAGAGGGTGTGCTTTGACAGCTTTGTGTATGCCTCGG
>CANRHA010000151.1 GCA_947630315.1 uncultured Clostridia bacterium | reverse complement strand
TAACTCATGTTCAGCTTATGCCGGTGTTTGATTTTGAGGGCGTAGACGAGCTTTGCCCCGAAAAGGAGTATAACTGCGGCTACAATCCCTCTAACTACAATGTTCCCGAGGGTTCCTATTCCGAATCGCCCGCCGAACCCGAACGCAGGATAAAGGAGTTCAAAGAGCTTGTGCACGCGCTTCATTCCGAGGGCATAGGCGTAGTCATGGACGTTGTATACAACCACACCTACCGCACGGCGGATTCCTGCTTTGAGCTTACCTATCCCGGCTACTACTACCGCAAGACCCCCGACGGGCAGTTCTCAAACGGCTCGGGCTGCGGAAACGAAGTCGCCTCAGAGCGGGAGATGGTGAGAAAGTATATAGTCGATTCGGTGCTCTACTGGGCGACGGAATATAAGATCGACGGCTTCCGCTTTGATTTGATGGCGCTTTTGGATATAGACACCCTGAACGAAATTGCTTCAAGGCTTAAAGAGATAAACCCCTCGGCGATTTTATACGGCGAGGGCTGGACCGGGGGCTTAAGCTCTCTGCCCGAGGACAAGGCGGCCTCAAAGGCAAACGCCCGCCACACCCCCGAATACGCCTACTTCAACGACGTCTACCGCGATGCGATAAAGGGGGATACCTTCCGCAGCGCCGACCTCGGCTATATAAGCGGCAACTTCCACTTCAGGCAGTCGGTCATAAACGGGCTTTTGGGCGCGGCAGGCTGGGTCGGCTCGCCGTGTCAGATAATCAACTACTGCGAAGTCCACGACAACTACACCCTCTGGGATAAGCTGATCTTATCCGCGGGAGGGTGTCACGACGACGACCGCAAAAAAATGTCGCGGCTCGCCATGGCGCTTATAATCCTTGCGCAGGGCGTGCCGCTGATACACGCGGGACAGGAGTTTCTGCGCTCAAAGCCGCTCGGAAATTCCCGGTACGATCACAACAGCTACCGCTCCCCCGACTCGGTGAACTCGCTTAAGTGGAACATGCTCGAACAAAACCTCCGCGAATCGGAATACTGCCGCGGGCTTATTGCGTTCAGAAAGGCTCACCCGCTTCTGAGGCTCCGCAGCTTTTGGGATATAGAGCACGCCGCCGAGGTCCTGCAATCGCCGGACGGCACTATAGCGATAAAGCTCTCGGGCGGCGAAGATATACTTATAACCGTGAACCCGATACCGAGGGCGAAGATGTTTATACTTCCCGAGGGCGAATGGCAGCTGTATATAAGCGATATTTCCGCCTCGGTTTCGCCGATGGCGACATTCTGCGAGGGAGTTATAATTCCGCCGATCTCGGCGATGGTGTTTATAAGAAAAAAGTGACGGGAGGCCGAAATTATGGATATGACAAAGGTTTTTGAGAGGATAGAGGAGCTTAAACCGCAGATGGTAAAAACCCTCGGCGAGCTTATTTCGTATGAAAGCTTCAGGCAGCAGCCCGAGGAGGGCGCGCCGTTCGGAAGACCCGCAAGAATGTGCCTTGACCGCGCGCTTGAAATTTGCGGCGGCCTCGGGTTCATCACCGAAAACATCGACGGCTATGCGGGCACGGTAAAGCTATATGGCGGCGAACCGAGCCTCGGCATACTCGCGCACCTCGACGTCGTCGCCGCGGGAGAGGGCTGGACGCGCGACCCGTTTGACGCGGTGATAATCGACGGTAAGCTCTACGGCCGCGGGGCTATGGACGACAAAGGCCCGGCCGTTTCGGTGATCTACGCGATGAAGGCGCTTAAGGATCTCGGCGTAAAGCTTGAAAACGGCGTTGAACTTATCCTCGGAACGGATGAGGAATGCGGCTCGTCGGATATCGCATACTTCAAAGAGCACACAAAAATGCCCAAATGGCTGTTCACCCCCGACGCGTGCTACCCTCTTATAAACATAGAAAAAGGCCATATAAACGCAAGATTCACGGCGGAATGCCGATCAAAAAACCTCAAGGCGCTTCACGGCGGAAAGACTATAAACGCTGTTCCGGCCTCGGCGAGCGCGCTTCTGACCGGGATAAAAAAAGAGGATATAAGCTATGCGCTTTTCGGCGCGGGAATAGCTACCGTCGTGTATCATATACGCGACAACGGCGACGGCACGATCGAGCTGAGCGCCGAGGGAACAAGCGCCCACGCCTCAACGCCCGAGACGGGCAGCAATGCCCTCACGGCGCTTATAAAGGTCCTGAGCCTTCTGCCACTCGACGAGCCTGCAAAAGGGCTTCTCACCGGCCTTGCGGAGGCTTTCCCGCACGGCGAGACAGACGGAACAAGCGCCGGAGTAAAGGCGTATGATGAGACATCGGGGGCGCTCACTCTTGTTCTGAGTATACTTGATTCAGAGGGCGACGCCCTCTCGGGGGCGATAGATATAAGGTTTCCGGTGTGCGAAAGCGTAGCTTCGATATGCGAAAAGCTCGGCGGAACCCTGAGCAGACGCGGTTTTGAGCCTGAAATAAACGGCAGCGAGCCGCACTGTGTGCCATCTGACAGCAAATTTGTAAAAGCTCTTCTCGGGGCATACGAGAGCGTTACCGGCAAAAAGGGCGAATGCCTTGCGATAGGCGGCGGCACCTACGTTCACGGAACCCCGGGCGGCGTGGCGTTCGGCTGTGAAATTGAGGGCGAGGACAACAGGATACACGGCGCCGACGAGTTCATACGCACCGACGCCCTTGTTGAAAACGCAAAGATATTCGCCGAGGCGATAGTAAGGGTTTGCAACGACCCGGAGCTTAAATGAGATAAAAAGGCGAAAGCGGCGGACGGGGATCTTCATCTTAGGAAGCGATAACGCATGGATAAAGTATGGGTTTTACAGATAATTTTCATAATTGTTGAGATCTTCGCGGCTGTTCCCCTAACGGCGGCGGTCTTCGGGGATATGGACCTCGGCGTGATCACGGTTTCGGCCGGCGCGATCTGGGTCGGAATGATCGGCAGCATGATATGCGCGGTAGTAAGGGCCGTCCGGGAATCGAAAAAGAAATAGCCCCCGTATGATGGAAAAGAGGGAGATGCGGAGGGATATTATGTGCCGAATATGTGAACGGATTGAAATGATAAAAAACGGCATCAACCCGTATTTTGTAAAGGAATTGGAAACGGGATATGTGGTGATTGGCGATAATCAGCATTTCCGCGGTTATACACTGTTTCTTTACAAGCACCACGGAGAAAAAACCGAGCTGTTTCATCTTGACCCTCCAGAGAGGACAAAGTTCCTTGAAGAAATGACGGTAGTTTCTGAAGCTGTGTCAAAGGCTTTTGGGGCTGAAAAGATAAACTGCGAGTTGCTCGGCATGGGTGATTCTCATCTTCATTGGCATTTGTTCCCAAGGATCAGCGGTGATATTGAAAACTACGGAAATAACGGCAAAGGCCCTGTTTGGTGGTATCCGATGGAGAAAATGTATTCCGATGACAGCAGACCAAGCGAGGAACAGCTTGCGAAGATGAAACGAAAACTGCTTAATGAATTGGAAAAATTACTGTAAATTCCGATTTACCCCTCAGACGGTTTTTAACATGCGCGATTATATACGAAAAAAGCAGGCTTTACGCCTGCTTTTTGTTTACATGTTAAATTATCCCCTTGATGTAAAATGCTTTATCGGGCCGCTAAGGCCGCAGGTATATTTACCGTCGTTGAACATCCAATCCCTGTTCATAAGCCCTCCGAACGGCGCTTTGTAAAAGATCACAGGCAATCCTGAATGAACCTCTCGGCGGTCTCGGTGTATTTTTTCTCGTCGATCATGTAGGCGGCGGCGTGGGGTGCGCCGGGGATTATCAGAAGCTCTTTTTTGGGTGACGAACATGCCTCGAATATCTTATACGCCATATCGCAGGGAACATATCGGTCGTCGTCGCCGTGTATGATAAGAATGGGTATATTAGTGTTGCTTACCGCCTTTACGGCGCTCGCGGAGTCGAGGTCGAACCCGGCGCGCAGTTTGCATGAAAGCTTAAGCAGCGGGTAGCACAGCGAGGTGGGGTATCCGCCCTCGCGGGCAACCTTGCAGATGATCTCCTTAGGAGACGAGTAACCGCAGTCGGCGATTATGCATTTTACATTCTCGGGAAGCCCGACGTCAGAGGCCATGAGAACGGTAGCCGCCCCGAGAGATACGCCGGTGAGAATTATCTTCAAATCGCTCCCGAAGCGGTCTACGGCGTAGAGCACCCAGTCGCGGCAGTCGAATCTTTCAAGAACGCCGAAGGTGATGACGTTGCCGCCGCTGAGGCCGTTCGCGCGCTGATCTACAAGCAAAATATTCCTGCCGGTATCCCTCGCCATCTTAAATCCGCCGCAGCCGTCTCTCAAAGCGGTCCCGCGGTAGCCGTGGAAGAAGATCATAAGCGGCGCGCCCTTGGTAAATTCATAATAGCGGCCCCTCAGAACGGTGCCGTCGGCGGACGAGACGATCTCGACCGGCTCGTATTCAAGGGCTTCGGCCTCGCTTATAAGTTCATGCATTTTCGGGCTGATATCGGCATACTGTTCCCTGCCGAGCTCTATATGAGGATCGGCGTTGCGGGCCTTCTGGCTGTCGGTCTGAAGGCAGGTAACGTGATAGGTTTTATTTGCGATCCACAAAAGCGCAGCCGAAATAGCGGCTCCCGTACCCGCCGCGGCCGCCGCAGCGACAATGGCCTTCTTTTTTGACATAATACACACCGGCTTTCAAAGAATTTGACAGTTATATTATAGCCGGAATCGCCGGGAATGTCAATGCTGCAGCTTTTAGAAGATAGAGGATAGATGATTAGAAGATAGAACGCCTTACTGTGAGCAATAGTGACAGAGTGCGGCCGC
>CANRHA010000150.1 GCA_947630315.1 uncultured Clostridia bacterium | reverse complement strand
GCCTACAGGGCGGAATGCGCCAAGAAGACCGACTTTGAGCGAACTCAGCTTGTCAAGGATAAAACCGGCGTAAAGCTTGATGGCCTTACTGCGATCAACCCCGTCAACGGTAAAGAGATCCCGATATACATATCGGATTATGTAATGATGGGCTACGGCACCGGCGCTATAATGGCGGTTCCGGCCCACGATCAGCGCGACTGGGAGTTTGCAAAGAAGTTCGGAATCGACATCATCGAAGTCATCAAGGGCGGAGATATTGAAAAGGAAGCCTATACCGGCGACGGCGAAATGGTGAACTCGGGCGTTCTCAACGGACTCAGCAACAAAAAAGAATCAATAGCCAGGATGCTCGAATTTCTGAGCGAAAAGGGGATAGGCGAAAAGGGCGTTCAGTACAAGATGAAGGACTGGGCCTTTAACCGCCAGCGCTATTGGGGCGAACCTATACCTATAGTCCACTGTCCTAACTGCGGAATGGTAGGCGTGCCCTACGATGAGCTTCCGCTCAGGCTTCCCGAGGTCAAGAACTTCGAGCCCGGCACCGACGGCGAAAGCCCTCTGGCGAGGATAGAGAGCTTTGTAAAGTGCAAGTGCCCGAAATGCGGCGGCGACGCAAGGCGCGAGACCGACACCATGCCTCAGTGGGCGGGTTCGAGCTGGTACTATCTGCGCTATGTTGATCCAAATAACAGCGAGGTATTCGCCTCAAAAGAGGCCATGAACTACTGGCTGCCGGTCGATTGGTACAACGGCGGAAACGAACACGTCACCCGCCATATGATCTATTCAAGATTCTGGCACCGCTTCCTCTACGATATAGGCGAGGTCCCCACCCCCGAGCCGTACATGAAAAGAACCTGCGTTGGGCTTGTATTGGGCCCCGACGGCGAAAAGATGTCAAAATCAAAGGGAAATGTCGTAGACCCTCTCGATGTTATAAAGGTCTACGGCGCCGACACTCTGCGCACCTACGTTCTCTTTATGGGCGATTACGAAAAGGCCGCGCCGTGGTCCGATTCCGGCGTTACCGGCTGCAAGAGATTCTTGGATAGGGTATGGGGCCTTCAGGATATTCTTGTAGACGGCGGCTACAGGCCCGAGTTTGTCTCTAAGATGCATAAGACCATCAAAAAGGTTACCGTTGACATCGACACGATGAAGTACAATACCGCCATCGCCGCGCTGATGACCCTTATAAACGATTTCACCTCGTCGGGCGCTGTTACCCGCGCCGAGCTTAAGGACTTCATAATCCTTCTGTACCCGTTTGCGCCACACATTACCGAGGAAATATTCGAGGCTCAGGGCTTCGGCGGATATCTCCACGACGTAAAATGGCCGGAATATGACGAAAACCTCTGCAAGGACGACGAGGTCGAGGTAGCCGTTCAGATCAACGGAAAGATAAAGGAAAAGGTAAAGGTCAGCACCTCTGCGGAACAGGACGAGGTGATCGCCGACGTAATGAAGCTTGAACGCATAGCGGCCGAGCTTGAAGGCAAACAGGTGTTAAAGGCCATATATGTAAAGGGCAGACTCGTAAACATAGTTGCGAAATAAATTCATAACTTTTTTCACGATAGGTATTGACTTATCGGGAATGAAGCGGTATAATTAAAACTGTACATTGTGGTGAAATGTAAAATACCTTCGCCCCATGGCGGCAAAGGGAGGGACAGTAAATGGCAGAAGTTCGTGTCGGTAAGAACGAGTCTTTGGATACAGCTCTTAAGCGCTTTAAGAGATCCTGCGCCAGAGACGGCGTTATTGCCGAAGTTCGCAAGCGCGAGCATTACGAAAAGCCTTCGGTAAAGCGCAAGAAAAAGTCTGAAGCTGCTCGTAAGCGCAAATATTAAATGCATATAAAAACGAAGCGGGCGGGGTTTCTGGCCGCTTCTGTTTTTTGCAGGAGGAAGTAAATGCTTCATAAACCCGATTATGTTTTCGATTCCGTGGCCGATATCCCTTTGGATTTTTTTGCTAAAGAGGGCATAGACGCGCTTATCCTCGACCTTGACAACACCCTCACCACCCACAATAATCCCGTTCCCGACTCAGCTCGGCTTGAATGGTTTTTGAGGGTAAAGGCGTCTGGGCTAAAAATGATTATCGTGTCAAACAATCACCCCGAGAGGGTAAAGCCCTTTGCGGAATACCTCGGGCTTGATTTTGTTCCCGAGGGCAGAAAACCCCTGCCGATAGGTTACAACGAGGCCCGAAGGCGGCTTAAAACCGATAAAAAACGCACGGCGGCGGCGGGAGATCAGATATTTACGGACGTGATGGGCTGTAAGCTTGCGGGCATACGCTCGGTGTTCGTGTTTCCCATCGAGCCGGAAACGGGCTTTTGGTTCAGGGTAAAAAGAAGGCTTGAAAGGCCGCTTTTGCCTAAAAGGCCCGAAAGGAGGAGCAGCTTATGAACGCAATTTTCGGCCCTGCGGGAAGCCCCGAGGGGTTCCTGAAAAAATATAAGTCCTCGGCTGATATGCCGAAGTACCTGAGCGAAATGGGCCTTGACGCCTTTGAATATCAATGCGGCCAGGGCGTGAGGGTATCCGACGCCTCGGCAGCGGCGCTAAAAGCCAAGGCCGAGGAGTTCAATATAACACTGTCGCTTCATGCGCCGTACTTTATTTCGCTTTCGGGAATAGAACCCGAAAAGCGCGACAATTCGATAAACTACATACTCCAGAGCGCCGCGGCGGCAAAAAAGATAGGCGCGCAAAGGATAGTTATCCATTCCGGCTCCTGCGCAAAGATATCCCGCGAGGAGGCGCTCGCGCTTGCCAAGGAAACGCTTATGAGGGCGCGCAGGGCGGCGATAGAAGCCGGATATGAGGATATAATCTTCTGCCCCGAGACGATGGGAAAATTCAACCAGCTCGGCAATCTTGAAGAAGTTGTTGAGCTTTGCAGCCTTGACGACACTTTTTTGCCGACAATAGATTTCGGGCACCTCAACGCAAGGACCCTCGGCAAGGTAAATTCCGCCGAGGCTTACGCGCAGATCCTCGATACTATTGAAAACCGTCTCGGTTCAGACAGGCTCAAGCGCTTCCACTCTCACTTTTCAAAGATAGAGTACACCCAGAACGGCGGCGAAAAGCGGCATCTCACCTTTGAAGATACCCTATACGGCCCTCAGTTTGACCCCCTTATGGAGCTTATTGCCAAAAAGGGGCTTTATCCTACATTTATCTGCGAGAGCGCCGGAACTCAGGACATAGACGCGCTTGCGATGAAAACAAGCTATCTTGACGAGCTAAGTAAAACCCGATAGGAGGAATTATATATGACAAAGTATGAAAAGCTGATGTCCTGCCTCAGCGGCGACATCGACGCGGCGATAATAACCGAAGACGTGAACCGCAGGTACTTCACCGGCATGAAATCGTCCGCCGGAACCGTTATCGTCACCCGCGAAAAGGCGTATCTTATAATCGATTTCCGCTACATTGAAAAGGCGCGCAAAACCGTCACCGACGCGGAAGTGATAATGCAGGAGGATCTTTACGCGCAGATCAACTCTATATTTGAAAAGCACGGCGTAAAGCTTGCCGCGGTAGAGAGCAAAAGCGTGACCGCTTCGCAGCTAAATTCGATGAAAAAATCGATAAAAGCAGAGCTTGACGGTTCCGACGCCCTCAGCGACGCGATAGATAAGGTAAGAATAGTCAAGACTCAGGACGAGATAGATAAGATTATCAAGGCTCAGAGGATAGCCGAGGCGGCTTTTGAGGATATCCTCAACTTTATAAGGCCGGGCGTTACCGAGCGCGAAATCGGGCTTCATCTCGACTACTATATGCTCTCTCACGGCGCGGAGGGGCTTTCGTTCGACACTATAGCCGTATCGGGGCCGAATACATCTATGTGCCACGGCGTTCCGACCGACAGGCAGGTAAAGACCGGAGAGTTTGTCCTCATGGACTACGGCGCTACATATGAAGGGTACCACAGCGACATGACCAGAACGGTATGCGTAGGCAAGCCCACCGAAAAGATGGAGATGATATACGCTACGGTGCTTGACGCTCAGCTAAAGGCCCTCGGCGCGATTAAAAGCGGTATGCGCGGCGCAGATGTCGACAAAATCGCCCGCGACGTTATAACCGAGGCGGGCTACGGCGAAGCTTTCGGACATTCTTTGGGTCACGGCGTGGGAATGAACATTCACGAGACCCCCAACGCCTCTCCAAGCTCTAAGCATGTCTTTGAGGAAAACATGATAGTTACCGTTGAGCCGGGCATATATCTGCCCGACGAGTTCGGCGTAAGGATAGAAGATTTTGTCGTTATCAAGGAAAACGGCTGCGAAAACATGACTTTGGCAAAGAAAAATCTGATTTCTTTATAAAAAGGCTTGCATTATTTGAAAAGATGGGTTACAATATATTGTAACCTTAGCGTATAAGTAAAAAATGACAGAAAGAAAGTGAGGACACACTTATGATCACAGCAGGTGATTTCAGAAACGGTGTAACATTTGAAGAGGACGGCAACGTAATGCAGGTTATTGAGTTCCAGCACGTTAAACCCGGCAAGGGCGCGGCGTTTGTAAGAACCAAGACCAAGAACGTTCTCACCGGAGCAGTTGTTGAAAAATCATACAATCCTACCGCGAAATTCCCCACAGCGTTTATTGAGAGAAAGGATATGGAATATTCCTACACCGACGGCGAGCTTTACTACTTCATGGATCAGGAGACCTACGAGCAGGTTCCCGTAAGCCCTAACGACGTCGGCGACAACTTCAAGTTTGTTAAAGAGAATATGATCTGCACCGTGCTCTCTTATAAGGGCAAGGTATTCGGCGTTG
>CANRHA010000149.1 GCA_947630315.1 uncultured Clostridia bacterium | reverse complement strand
GCACGGTCGTTCCGTTTTCGCCTGCAACATTATTATTGCCGCTTGCACTTCTTTTATTTGAGGAAAATTTTTGATGTATTTTTGATCATAAAAATATGGAAGGCGTCATCGTAATACCAATATGATCAGGACTCCCGATCTTCCGGCGCCTTATATATCAATACCGTTCTGACGATTACAACGAGTTTACAAACGCTATAATATCTTCTTTTTCATCTTCCAATGACTTATCCGATATATCAATTGCAGGCTGGAAAATGCTCAGATTTCCTTCAAAGTGATTGAACTCATTTATAAGCGTCTTTTTTGAATTCAGCATTATCCTGTTCGTCATCTGAGAAACGTCTTTCTGGTCAGGAAAAGCTTCATCTATAATTTTCCCAAGCGTCAATTCTCTTCCGGCTGTCTTGATTTCATATTTGCTTACAAGCTTATTTTCAACAAGCAATCTCAGATACAAATATGTAAAGGTGTGCTTTAATGTTCTGTTCAGCAAAGGATAGTCATTTGTTAAAATATCCGGTACTTCATGAATATCAAATTTCAAAATATCAGAAACGCTTATGATATAGCTGCAGGGTATATTGCTGTTTTCTCCAAACAATTCGACATATATTTCCGCAATATCGATCGAATCTCTCATATACCCGTGCATTACTTTTGTGAGTTTATCAAAGGCGTCGTTATTATTTACAATATTTGCGTACCCTCTCATAAACGGAATCATTGACATTAAATACAGCCTATTGTCTTTAATATGATTTGGAACGCTTTGTCTTATATTTTTTAATAATTTTTCAAGATTTATTATCATAATCTTTTCCGCGTTGGAAATCGGGATAAAACCGTTTTGCTCTCCGGGGGTGTTGTTAAGAATATATAACTTATAGGCATTAGAATATTGTGCTTCCAGCAGACGTAATAAATCAGTATTATGCGTAAGCAGGATCCTATTCTGACCTTCAAGTATTTTCACTAAGGCATAAATTATTTTATTTTTATAAATCGAATCAAAGCTTGAAATGGGGTCGTCAATAACAACAACCGGCATGCCCTTGCTTTTCGCCTTAAGCATTTCAAACGAAAGAGAAATAAAATTCTGCTCGCCCGTACTCATGGGTAGTTTAGTGCGGCTTTCGTTCAAGATCTCCCTATCTGCGTAAGTTATTTTTATTTTTTTGTTTTTATCGCGAACGACCTCCAAATCACCTCTCATATTGTATGTTATTATATTTTTTATATACTGATATGCCTCGTCGGTGATCTCAAGCGTATGATCAACAAGGTCACGGTACTCTCTATAATATTCTGTAAAGTTATACCTGTTTCGGACTTCGCAAATTTTATTATTTATTTGACAATATAAGATCTGTTTATACTTACCGATTTCGGTTAACAACTCCTCCAGAGAAAAATTGCTCCCGTTTTCAACGGCGTCTATTATACATTTCTTTATCGCAAACGGATCCTGCTCATCCCATACTAACGTCAGAGCATGTTCCAATGCCATCTTCACTTTTTCATCAAGAGCATTTATTATTCGTTCCCTGTTGTTGACTTTTGAATCAAGCAGAGCGGTCCTGTTATAATTTTTATTATCACATACTATGCATTTATTTACGTCGAATCTTTTAAGAATATTTATCGCTTCGGTGTTTTCCTCTATTTCATGTGCATGAACGTCTACTGTAAATACAGCATTCACTGCGTTTTCAACCAATTTCAGCAAAGAATCCCTTTTTACGTAATCTTTTTTGAAAAATTCCATTTTTTCCTGGCTAAAGTCATTTATAATCTGGGTATTCATTCCATCCATCAAATTAAAGAGGCTTTCATCGGTATATGAACCTCCCTTTTGATGTGAGTTGGCGCAACTTCTTACGAGATCTTTTATTGATTCGTCAGAAATGATTTCTATTAGAGGACTACTGGCTGATGATATACCGAAATCCGTCTTCAATGCATTTATAAAATCTTCCAATGTGTCCTTTCTGCTTTGTTCAACTAAACCTTGCAGCTGAAATTCTCTTCTGATGTTATCTCCCAAGAAAAATTCGCTGGTTTCTCCGGCAATAATGTCTCTTTGATTTTGATCTTTTATAATGTGGAAAACTTCTTCACCTGAATTATACTTTGTTCCGTCAATCTCAAATTCAATTTGTGTGTTCTCGTCGCCGCCCATCGCCTTCATCAAGCTTGTTTTCCCGGTACCGTTAGGAGCATATACCACGACTATCCCGGAGCTCGGAAAACTAATTTTGTTTCTTTCAGTCATATTGTTAAATTCTTCAGTAAAAATAGTATCGTTGATAATCTTTGTAAACTTAATTTCCATATTTCAAACTTTTCTCCTTATCATTTTAACAATGAACGCATATCATAACCGTTACACAAATTTACGGATCAATGTATAAATATTTAATTACAATATAATAAAGACTATCTTTTCAGATCCTTCAAGTCTACAAGCTTTTTTGAGTCATTACCCTTCTTTTCGAGCGTTCCTACGGGCAAATTCAGCAAAATTTCTAATTCGTCCGAATTCATCGCAAGACCCATATCGCTTATTTCGTTTACGAACTCCTCCGGTGAAAAAATATTATTTGAGAGTAAAAGCTCCACGGCATCTGACAGAAGCGATGGCTGAGAAGACGCCATGATATTATCTAAGGGTTCTTCCTTTCTCCAGTTTTTAATTTGCATCGATCTCATTAAATGCTGATATTGATTATGAGTGATGATACCGAGCTCACAGCTCCGATATACCATTGATGCTATAGAAACATTCCATTTATTTTTAAGATGTATATAATAATTTAAATTTATCGGGTCAAGAGAAATATCCTTGGTAAATTCGTCCTCAGGCAACAGGAACTCGGCCGCAAAAGCATTCGCTTCCCGCTCCTTTTCCTTAAATTGCTCGCGCGATATTATTTCCTCATCTTCACTCCATTCATGAAGCATTATGTGCCCTAATTCGTGTGCAATATCAAAGTTGAGCCTTACAGCAGAAGTTTTATTGGCGGACAAGGCAACCAAATATACTTCCTGACCGTCAAACTCCACAAATTGACTAAACGCGTCAATGTCATCTGTTTCTGTGCGAAACATTGTTACGACTATTCCGTTTTCTTCTGCTAAACGCATGATATCATTGAGAGGCTTTTTTCCAAGTTTCCAAAAATCCCGCAACATTTTTGCGGCTTCGCTTGGATCTTCTACTTCTCCTATCCATGGGGGCAGATTCAAAGCAGGAAAATTGACATATTCCCTTAAATAAGAGTAAATTATTGCAAGATGCTCCATCTTTTTTATCTGCGAAAGCCGGTATTTCTTTCCTGTTTTCATTAGCGACCTAAAATATGTTGATCCCGTTAATACTGTATCGGTATTCTTCTGGAGAAAATATTCATACGGAAAATTTAGTTCCTTTGACAGAGACAGCATTCTGTCAAACGGTACGTCGGATATTTTTCCGTTCTCATATTGTGATATTGTCTGTTTACTTACATTGACTTTCTCTGACAATTCTTCAACAGTTAAACCTCGATACTGTCTGGCGCTTTTTAGCCTACTACCATTAAATGTTTTCATGATACGCCACCTGATTTCGACAAATTTTTATTCTTTCTCTGTAACTGGGCCATCATCTTTAGCTAACGATACCAAAAAATCGCGCTTTGCCTTTCTCTGCAATGCTTTTGCAGTTAAAGAGACGTTTGTTTCGTGTAAAGACTCGCTGTGATAGCTTTCTATTGAATTATCCATAATAGGATGAACTTTTTCCAGAAAGCCCAGATGACAAAGAATTTCAAAGCTTCCGTTCAGAATATAGGCGTTTAGCTCGGTAATGCGATGTCCATTCTCGTCAAAAACTACTACCGCATGCTTCAAATTTTCCTTATTAACAGGGCTATTAAACCCTTGACATAATTCACCCAATATCTTGACGGCCTCCGGATTTACTGCGCAAGACGTTCCCTCAAAGAAAGACTCTTGCTGATAATCTGCCTGAATTTTTGAATTTAAGGATACAAGCGCTTTTAAATATGCAGGCCGCTTTTTACTATTACTGGCGCACAAAGAAGAAAAGCGCTTTTTCTTCATAAAGGAAAGCAGAAGATCAAGCTCTGGATAATAAAGCAGCAAAACGACCCAACATCCTCGCTTTACCGGCGAATAGAGCAGATTTTCGGAATCAAAATAGTTCATCAAATTTCTGTAAACAAGATCCCATTTTATAAAAGGAACCGCTGTTTGCGTACGCGCTTCCATTTTGGCAGTTGTCTCCTGCAGATCGCAACCAATCGCTTGAGATATGCATTCATAAATTTCCTGACGATTTCTGGCAGGAATACCATCTAATAGGTTGTAGTACATAATACCCCTCCTTTTTATATTATCATAACATAAATTTTGATTTTTGTCAAGTGGTATTTCAAAAAAATCAAATTTATCAGTTAAACGCTTACTTTTTTTGCGTAGATGTAACCTATCAATGTTTTTTAACAAAATCTAAGCAAACAAGTTACACCAATTTATTCAAAAGTTCTAACTTGCAGATACGTCAATGTGGTGAAGAACTAAAAGAACAACTTCATGTAAAAGGTGGGATTATATCATGATTGCAAGTCTTTCTATTACGATTATTATTGTCTCACTGACTGTCGCTTTACCGCGTTGACAGTTTCTCTCTGCCCTCGCGGGGTTATTTTATCCTTACTTCCATGGTTTTATGATTTAGACTTTAATTCCCTCAGCCCCTTATTTGCCCGATATATCATATACATCGCCATGGCGATGACTATTGTACATACCGCTCCGCCGACTGC
>CANRHA010000148.1 GCA_947630315.1 uncultured Clostridia bacterium | reverse complement strand
CCCTATGCGCGGCAAGCCTTACGCCCGCCGTGGCGCAGCTTGTCTCCGAAAATGAAGCGCGGCGGCGCCCCGAGGCCGTAAGAGGCGTAAAATTCGCCGCCCTGCGCATATTCTTTCTTCCGGCGCTGCTTTGTTCAACGGTTCCGGCGCTTTTTGCGGGATTTATCACCCGACGCTTTATCGGAAACGCCGAGGCCGCCCCGGCCGTTATAGCTATTCTCCCCTGCGTTTTTCTCGGAACCGTTACCGCAGTTTATCGCGGATATTACGAGGGCTTGCGCAACATGCTCCCCACAGCGATCTCTCAGATACTTGAATCGGTAGTAAGGGTGAGCTTCGGCGTGGGCTTCGCTTACATCGCCCAGCTCTACGCGATGAAGCGCTTCGTGAACGGTCAGCCGGTGTTCGGCGTCATATGCCGCTCGGTAGATCAAATGTCCGACGCTTCTCTGCCGTATATAGCCGCGGCGGCGGTTTTAGGCGTCACTGCCTCCGAGATATCCAGCTTTCTATATATGCTCATACGCTCGATGTTCGGCGACGGCCTGCCGAAAAAAATACATCTGAGCAAATCTACCGTCCAAAATGAGGGCCGCCGACTTTTAAGGCTTCTTGCGCCGATTACCACCTCCGCGATAGTTTCAAGCCTCGCCGGAACGGTCGACCTTTACACCATTATCCTCTGCATAAAAACCTCGCTGTTTAAATACCCCGAGCTGTACGCCGAAAAATACTCAGATATAATCTCAAGCGGCGTTTCGCTTAAAGAACTCCCCAACTACCTCTACGGCTCATTTACCGGGCTTGCCTCAACGGTATTCGGACTTGCGCCGTCGCTCTGCTCGGTTTTCGGGAAAAGCGCCCTGCCCAACATCTCCGAGGCTTGGGCCGTAAAAGATCTCCCACGCGTAAGGCGCGAGATACGCCGCGTTATGACCGTTATTCTTTATATTTCGATTCCCGCAGGGCTGGGGCTTAGCGCTCTTTCACACGACATTCTCGGGCTACTGTTCTCCTCCCGCGCAGAGGAGGTATCAATTTCATATCAGCCGCTGGCAATAATGGCCCTCGGCACCGCCTTCGCTACCGTCTCGGGCGCGGCGTACTCGATGCTTCAGGCGGTCGGAAAGGCTCAGCTGCCCATATACATAACCATAGCCGGAGCGCTCAAAAAGTTGGGCCTCAATATGCTCCTGATCCCCCTGCCCGGACTTGGGCTGAACGGCGCGGCGATCGCCTCAACGGTCAGCGGCGCGGTGATGTGCATATGGTCGACGGCGGCGCTTTATGTAACTACATCAACAAAGCCCTCCCCCGCGTTTTCAATAGGCGCTCCCCTTTTTGGCGGAGCTTTGGCAGCGACGGGTGCGGTATGGGTAAAAACTTCCTTTGCGAAATTTATGTCAAAACCACTTTTGGTAATATTTTCCGTATGTTTTGCCGTTATATCGTACATAATTTTTATAATTTTGTTGGACATTTCTACTAAAAATCGGGTTCAGAACGAAATATTGGGCAAATAGGCTTGATTTTTGCGTTAAATCGGTATAAAATGAATGTCGTGTTGAGTCTGATTTATCGATCAGACGGAAAAACCGATTTATGCAACAAACAGGAGGAAACAAAAATGACCAAAGTTGAACTCGTTAAGAAGATCGCCGCAAAAGCCGGCTGCTCCAACAAAGACGCTGAAAAGGCACTCGGCGCTGTAGTTGACACTATCACCGAGGCTCTTGCCGACGGCGAGAAGATAACCCTTGTAGGCTTCGGAACTTTCGACGTTAAGTCCCGCGACGCCAAGGAAGGCATCAACCCCAGAACAAAGGCCAAGATCGTTATCCCTGCAAGAAAGGTTCCCACCTTCAAGGCAGGCAAGGCTCTCAAGGACGTTGTAGCCAAGTAATCTTTGACTTATGACCGATCGGCTTAACCGCCGGTCGGTTTGTTTTTAATGAGGTGATAAAAATGAGACTTGACAAGTACCTTAAGGTATCGAGGCTTATAAAGCGCAGAACGGTTGCAAACGAAGCCTGCGATGCCGGAAGGATATTCGTGAACGACAAGCCCGCGCGGGCTTCATACGACGTAAAGGTGGGAGATATTATCGAGATACGCCTCGGGCAGACTCCCCTAAAGGCAAAAGTCACCTCCGTTCAGGAGGTCGTACGCAAGGAGACCGCTCAGGAACTTTACGAAATTCTGCCGTAAAAAAGCCGCATCCTATACGGGTGCGGCAATATTTTAAGACCGTCAGAAATCGGTGCCGAAGGTATAGCCCTCAGCAAGCATAGCGTCAATAAAATCTCCGAGGATAGTGGCGTTTGTCTCGGAAACGGAATGCAGAAGGTATATAGCTCCGGGGTGGGCGCGCTCGATAAGCTTTGAGAGCGCAGCTTCGGGCTCGGGTTGGTTATCCGTATCCCAGTCGGCATAGGCAAAACTCCAGAGCACCGTTTTATACCCCAGATCGCCGGTAACGGCAAGGCTCTGCTCGGAATACTCGCCCTTAGGCGGTCTGAACAGGGTCATCTGAACGCCGAAATGTTCCAAAACGTATTCGTGAAGCCCTAAAATCTCGTCGGTCATCTCCTCGACCGTGAGGGTGGGCATTGAATAGTGGTTGACAGAGTGCGAGCCAACGGTGTGGCCCTCGTCTATCATTCTCTGAACAAGCTCGGGCTGCCTCTCGGCGTAATCCCCTACTACAAAGAAGGTAGCCTTTACGCCCTTTTCCTTTAAGGTGTCGAGGATCGAAGCCGTAAAGCCGTTTTCGTAGCCTTGATCAAAGGTCAGGTTTATGACCTTTTCCTCGGTATCGTTTATTGCCTTTGCGCCGTATTCCCTGTAGTCGTTGGTAAAATCAACCGCACCGCGCGGACGGTTCAGGTCGTCAAAATGGACCCCTTGGCCGTAGCCGTGCAGTTCGGTGTCAAGAGCCGAATAGTCGCGCTGTGTTGTAACTGTAAGCGGCTCAACAATGTCGCTCATTTCGGTCACGATCTCCGGCTCGGGAACCGTTTCCGCCTCGGTTTCGGGTATCGGAAGCGTCTCGGGCAGCGTCTCGGAGGTAGTGACCTCGGGCAGGGTTATCGGCGAGGTTTGGGCTTCGCCGGTATCGGCGGCGGAGGTCTCGGAGGACTCCGGCCGGTAATTCGGCGAATCAAGCCCGCTGTCGGGCGATGAACAGCCGCAAAGCGACAATATAAGCGCCGCGGCGGAAAGAACTGAAAACAGTTTAGTTGTTGACATATTAAACTCCGTTTCTGCGCCAGTCACATCTGCCGCGGCTGACGCTGATCAATTCGATGGGTTGATGCGGTTTCGAGACTTTTAGATCCTCTTTTTCCGCAAGGTTAATATGTGCGGAAAAATCACAAAAATCTGAGGTAAAATCTGATTTCAAAAATTTGCTTCAAAACCTCGGATAATGTCGAAATCTGTCGACGATCATATTATAAAACGCCGCCCTGAAAAAATCAATCTCAGAGCGGTTACATTTTAATTAAGATTCGGTTACAGTTTTTTCCTCGCGGATCTTTTATCGGACGCGCCAACCGTCATCACGCCGACGATCATGACCGCAGGGAAGATGATCGCCGCAAAAAGTCCGGCCCTAAGGCTTCCGCCGGCTGCTGACGAAACAAGTCCAACGGCCGTAGGGCCGCCGGTACAGCCGAGATCGCCGGCAAGCGCGAGCATAGCGAACAGCGCGGTTCCGCCTTTAGGGAGATTCACCGAGGCGAGGCTTATTACGCCCGGCCACATTATCCCGACCGAAAACCCGCACAGCCCGCACCCGAGCAGCGACAGCGCCGGGATATCGGACGCGGCGGACATAAGGTAGCTCAAGGCGCAGAGCACCGAGCTTATAAGTATGAATTTCTGTATTTTTATCTTATCGCCGAATTTTGCATAAATAACGCGGGAGACGCCCATTAAAACCGCAAAGGCGCACGGCCCGGCTATATCCCCCACCGCCTTTGATACCCCGAGACTGCTCTCGGCAAACGCCGACGCCCACTGGCTCATTGAAAGCTCCGACGCCCCGGCGGCGAACATCAGCAGCGCGAACAGCAGAAATATTTTAGATGAAAACAGCTGCTTTACGCTCATTCCCTCGCCCACCTCGGTGAGGGTATTTATAGGGGCTTTTGTGAACAAAACCGCGTTGAAAAGCGGAACCAAAGCCCACAGCCAGCAGAGTATCCGCCAGTTTTCACGCCCGAACGCCGCCATGAAAGCAGTCGAAAGCGCGACGACCGCGACGACTCCCCAGCAGTAAAAAGAATGCAAAAGACTCATGGCCTTGGCCTTGTTTTCAGACGGCGCGGCCTCTATTATCGGGCTGACAAGTACCTCGAGCAATCCCCCGCCGACGGCGTACATTACTACGGATATCAATAGCCCGACAAGCGGAGAAGGCAGAACATCGGGCAAAACCGCTAAGCCTATAAGCCCGAGGGCGGAAAGAATATGCGCGGCGACCATACACCGGCGGTAGCCTATTTTATCGACAAAATACGCGGATAAAAGATCTACCATGAGCTGAGTTGCAAAGTTCAGGGTCGTCAGTAAGGTCACAGTGGTGAGGCTGACCCACTTTAAGCCGATAAAGGTTATGAACAAAAGCGGCGCAAGATTGTTGACTATACCCTGAGTTATGTAGCCTATGTAGCAGGCGGCAAAGGTAAGGCGGTATGGATTTTTCATTGGCAAAGCCTCCGTTACAACAAAAAAGACCCGCGCAAAGCAGGCCTTCTGGCGCGCCCGGGGAGATTCGAACTCACGACCTACCGGTTCGTAGCCGGGCACTCTATCCACTGAGCTACGGGCGCA
>CANRHA010000147.1 GCA_947630315.1 uncultured Clostridia bacterium | reverse complement strand
CGCCCCCCTGCGGGGGCGCCGCCCCGCGCGCGAGCGCGCGGGGGAGGCCGTTTCGCAGAAACGGCCCGGGGCTTCGCCCGAAGGGCTGCGGGTCCGCAGAAAGCTTACCTGAGGGGCAGCGGCCGCACTTTCGGTTTATGCGCGCCCCGATTCAAAGCCGCCGCGAAAATACTGTGATATATCGCTCCCTGCTTATGAGGCAGGGATTTTTTTGAAAGAAATCCTGCAAAAAATTCGGAATTTATATTGCTATTTGCAGCCGGCTATGGTAAAATAATATAAGAGTATTTTCGGGAGGAGTTTTTGTGGCTAAAACCGGGAAGAGAATAGGCCGGCCAAACCGCATAATTTACAACCTCGGCTTTGGCGCTTTAAGGCTTTGGCTTAGGGTGCGTAACGGCATAAAATTCAGGTTTGACCGCTCCGGGCTGTCGGATCTGAAAACCGGGCCGGCGCTGATAATCGCCCCGCACATTTCCGGGCTTGATCACATCACCGTGGGAATCGCCTGCAAAAAGTATCTCCCCACATTTGTTTTGAGCGAGCATCTCTTTTCAAAGCCGCTAATACGCTTCATTCTGAAAAATTTTGCCCACGCCGTTCCTAAGAGAATGTTTGACGCCGACGTCGGCACCGTCATGGGGATCATGAGGGCAAAAGGGGAGGGGAACGTTATCGTGCTGTTCCCCGAGGGAAGAATGAACGCCGCCCCGCACTCCTACCCTGTAAACCCCGGAACGGCAGGGCTTATAAAGCGCCTCGGGATCCCTGTATACTGCGTTACCGGAAACGGCGCGGCGCTCGCGGATCCTAAATGGTACAAAGGCTTCCGGCGCGGGGTCATAGACGTTAAAACCTCGAAGGTACTGAGTGCCGAGGAGATATCAAACCTCAGCGTTGAAGATATTTCCGAAATTGTAGATAAAGCAATTTATCACGACGACGAAAAGGCGATGGCGGGTTTAAGGTACCCTGCAAAGGACACCGTCAAAGGCCTTGACAGCATAATTTACAAATGCCCGGAATGCGGAGCCGAGTTTTCACTTACTGCCGAAAATTGCAGGGTGAGCTGCTCTGCCTGCGGGTTCAGCACCGAGCTTACCGACTCATACAGGTTCACGTCAGGCAAAATGAAATCAATAAACGATTGGTTTTACTGGCAGATAGATATGCTCGACCTCGGCGGCGTTATGGAAGAAGATATAAAGATAGGCGCAGTTGATAAAAAGGGCAATATGGACATGAACGCCGGAGAGGGGCATATACGCCTTGATAAAAATCGGCTCAGCCTCAAAGGAAAGGTCTTCGGGGAGGATATAGAATACGACGTAGGGCTTGATATCCTCGGCGGAGCGCCGTATACGCCGAACAAGGAGTTCGACATATACTACCGCAAGCGGCTTTTATACATTCAGCCCAAGGACCCGAAAACCGTTGTGAAATGGGTCACGTTTATCGACAAGGCGGTTTCCGAGATAAGGGGAATAAAGCTTATTTAGTTTGATTTGCGCGATGCGCTTCAAAAATATTTTTATAAAAGTGAGGAATAATAACATGGCAAACATCTTATCAATCCTTACGGCGGTAGCTACAGTTTTAGTGAAGCTTGTAATAATCATTATCGCCGGACTTATCATCGCAGCAGCAGTTGCAAAGATCATCAGAAGAAGCAAAAAGCTTGACGAAACCGCCAAAAACTTCTTTGCAAACTTCGCCTCGACCGCAATTAAGGTCCTGACCCTTATAACTGCGCTTATGGCTCTCGGCATTCCCGCGGCTACATTTGTCACCGTCTTAGGCTCCGTAGGTCTGGCTGTCGGCCTTGCTCTCCAGGGCGCTTTGGCCAACTTTGCCGGCGGCATTCTCTTAGTTGTATTCCGCCCGTTCAGGATCGGCGATCACGTCACCCTCGGCGGAACAAGCGGCATAGTTCAGAACATCTCGATCTTCTACACTACGCTTCTTGCCGATGACAACAGCGTTGTGACCCTGCCCAACGGCACCCTTACCAACGCAAACATCATCAACACCTCTGTCAGCGACGACCGCAGGATCTGCCTTGAATTTTCCCTTGCGCCCGACGCCGACCTTGCCGCCGCTAAGAAAATAGCCGTTGAGACCGCCTCTAAAAACGCCCTTATCCTTAACGCCTTAGAGCCCACCGCAACCGTATCTACCCACGTTGAAGGCAAGGCGATAGTAAAGCTCACCGCATGGGCGAAGAGCGCCGATTACGCCAAGGTAAAGGACGATCTTGACCGCGAGATAAACGACGCCTTAGACGCTGCAAAGATAGCAAAAGCCTGATATCACGTTTCGGAGGCATAACCGTATATGGTGAAAAAACTATTGAAGTTTCCGCTGTTTATACTTTTGGCTTCTTTGAGCGCGCTGTCCTATCAGCTGTTCATCTTTCCGAACAGCTTTGCGCCTGCCGGGTTTAACGGCATAGCCACAATGGTTCAGCATCTGTTCGGCATAAACGTGGGATACCTTTCGCTCCTGTTCAACGTTCCGCTTGTTATCGCTGTATTTGTGCTTGTGGATAAAGAATTTGCAGTAAATACGCTTGTATATACGCTTACCTTTTCCGTTGATCTTATCTTGCTTTCTAAAGTTGATCTCAGCGCTATAATGTATCAGACCGATACCGGCACAAGCACTATAATAGGCCCTTTAGTTGCCGGAATTATCGGCGGAGCAATACTCGGAGCTGCGTTTATGATGAACTGCTGTTCGGGCGGGACTGAGCTTGTCGCCGCGCTTATCCATAAGTTTAAGCCCTCGTATGATTTTGTATGGGTGACTTTTGTTCTCAACTCGGTGGTAGCGGTGCTCTCGTTCTTTGTATTCGGCTTTAACTTCGAGCCGGTAATACTCTGCATTCTCTACTGCTATTCAATGAGCGTAGTCAGCGACAAAATACTCAAGGGCGCAAGAGAAGCCGTCAGATTCGAGATAATAACCAACTATCCCGAAGAAATAGCCAAAGAGGTCATAGACACCCTCGGGCATTCGGCAACGCTTATAAACGCCGAGGGCTGTTACACTCACAACAAAAAGAATATGCTTATCTGCGTTGTAAATAAGCATCAGTTTGTACAGCTCAAGCAGATCCTTGCAAAGTATCCCGATACCTTTGCAAACGTCTCGAACGTAAGCTACACCATAGGCAGGTTCAAATATCCGCGTGAATTAAGTTCAACCGTAGAATAAATACAAATGCGCCGAAGATCGCTTCTCCGGCGCACATTTTATATTATATTCTACCAGCGCTTTTTGTCGCCCAGAACGCCGTCGGTAAAGTCGCCGACAGTTTCTCTTAGCCATTCTATGCTGTCCTGTACCCAATCCGCCGCGCGGTTGCAGCACCAATCCCGGTTGTTGATGGCCGGAACGCAGGTCGAAAAGCCGTGGTTGGCGAAGGAATATATGTGAGATTCATAGGGTATTCCCGCCTCGGTCAGGGCGCTTATAAAGTTTACCGAGTCGCGTATCGGAACGGTTCCGTCGTTGCGCGAGGCAAATATAAAGCAGGGGCAGGTCTTTTCATCTACCGCGGCGGCAGGGTCGGGGGTGTTGCGGCTGTTCCATACGCTTACCGAGGTTATTACCGCGTAGCCGAGTATGGCCGCTCTCGGCCTGTGCTTGGCCATCGTAGCCGCGCAGGCGGCAAGGTGTCCGCCGGCGGAAAATCCTATCACAGCTATTCTGTCCGCGTCAACATGCCATTCCTCGGCGTTTTTGCAGATAGTCTCAAACGCCTGATCGTAATCCGATAGGGGATTATCCCACACGGCGTCGTCGTTCAGCGAATACCTGAGAATAAATACCTGATACCCCGCGGCAAGGTAAGGAAAAGCGACCGGGTCGGCCTCGCGGTCGGAGCAGTACTGATATCCTCCGCCGGGCAGAACTATGATCGCCGGGCGCTTTGTCATTCCTGTAAATTCGCCGCCTACGGGCTGTATGTACGCTGTTAAGGTGACGTTTCGCTCAGCGTTTAATGTCAAAGTTTTTATCTCCATTTTTACCATCCTTTCTGACGCTTTTTACTATTATAAACCATGGCAAAGTAAAGGTCAATATAAATCGGAAATTATATAATCTTCAGCCGCATCAATAAGATGTATCGGCGACAGCGCGGCGTCTTCACACATCCGCGCAAGTCTCATCGCCTTTTCCGGGTCGGGCGATATATCCGCAACGGCGCAGATCATATCGCCCTCCGAATTAAACGCCGCAACGCCGAACGATTCGTATTTTCGGCCTTCAAGCTCTCTTGTTTCTTCAAAAATTCTGTAGTGTATCATAATACCTCTTTTCTTTTCGTAGTACAGCCGGTGTTTGTCGGTTTTAATATAATATAATGATGTTTTTTAATAGTCAGTCGAAAAACGTCGCGGCGGAGAAATATTTTTTAAAAAATCGCTTGACTTTTTTTAAACTTGATGTTATAATGAATGTCGCTTGATAGCGCGGGTGTAGTTCAATGGTAGAACTCCAGCCTTCCAAGCTGGTCGCGTGGGTTCGATTCCCATCACCCGCTCCAATTCCGCAGAAGATTTCTTTTGCGGACAAATTTTGCGTCTTTAGCTCAGTTGGATAGAGCAACTGCCTTCTAAGCAGTAGGCCACTGGTTCGAGTCCAGTAAGACGCGCCAAAAACCGCAGGCTTTACCGTCTGCGGCTTTTTGTTATATTTTTTGTAAGATTATTCTGCTTAAAGAGTCTTATATGCGTAGGAGGTGAGGCGGTGGATATTGAGGAGATCTACAACGAATACTTCAAGGACGTGTACAGGTTTATTCTGAGGCTTTCGGGCGACGAGCACACAGCC
>CANRHA010000146.1 GCA_947630315.1 uncultured Clostridia bacterium | reverse complement strand
ACGGCGTCTATTCCCGCCGTAACGGCTCGGGCCTCCAACGGGATCTCACCCGTCTGCGCCCTTAAATCGAGGGCGGCGGAATCCATCGTCGCAACGTCGAGGTCGGTAACGGCGTTTTCAAGGTCAAATGTCGTCCTCGCCTGATAGCAGCTGCCGTTTAAAGTCCAGTACCACGAGTAGCCGACTATCCCTCCCCTTTCGGCCCATTTTATCGCAAGCTCGGTGTCGCCGGTGTCTATTCCGGCGGAGTAATCCATAAGCTCGCCGAAGCGTATCGCGGGGTACCTGCCGGTAATCTCATACGCTTTTTCAAGCTCCGCGTCGGAGCCCTGAGATACCTGCTGGCCGCTGAGGGTATACTCCCCGAAATTCTTCTTCAGATATTCATAAAGAGCGACTGCAGATTCGTCCGCGTCGGGGGTTATGAGCGCCTCGGCGGGGGTTATCTCAAGCTCATAAAGCTCGTCGGAGCTTTCTATTAAAACGCAGTCGAGCGCGGCTTCGCCGTCGAATCCGCCGAACATAAGCTGATCGCCCGGCTTAAGGTAAACGTTTTTATACATCAGCGTTTCAAATTCGCCGCTGCCGCTAAGGGTAAAGCTGCCTATAAGGCTTCCCGATACCGCCGCCTGCCCGGTTACGGGAGAATCGGCGCGCGCCCTGACGGTTATATTATAGTGCCGCTCGGGAAGGTCGAGATCGGCGATAACGCTTCCGCCCGAGGCAAACCCGGTAAGGCAGCCCACGCCGGAAAAATCTTCAATATCGCCGTTCACCGAAACGCCGCCGGTATAGGTGCAGGTCTCAAGCTCTATAAGCTCCGAGTATTCCTCGCGGCTTACAGGGTAAACTCCGGGGGTGTAATCCGCCGGCTGTACTGTCTCAGTGATCGCCGGGGCCGTTATCGGCTCGGTTTCGGCAGGAAGGGTATCCGCGGGAAGATCGAGGGTTATTTTTGGCTGTTCGGTAAAGGTGGGTTCGGGTTCTTTAGCGCCTGTACAGCCGCAAAGAACCACCGCCGCGCACAGGAGCGCAGCCAATATTTTCTTCAAATCAATAAACCTCCTGTACGGGCAAAACCCGCCGCCCCTTTTAAGAGGCAGCAGGTTTTGATGCAATTAAAGCTTTTGCCGCCGGGCTTACATACCGGTCAGACCGGATCTTGCAAGACCCTCGGTGAAGTATTTCTGTAAGAAGATATACATAACGAGGATAGGCGCAATAGTCAACAGACAGCCCGATTCGAGCCAAACGATCTTCTTTCTGGTGCCGACCTGAGTTCCGCCGAACAGTCGGTTGTCGAGGTCGCCCGAAAGCTTCTGGAGCGCCAGCGAAACGGTGTTGTTGTTGTTGAAGAAGGTAGAGCTGATGTAGTAGTCGTTCCAGTACCATACTATTGCAAAGAGGAAAACGGTGAGGAATGAGGAAGCGGCGTTAGGAACCATTATTCTTATAAAGGTCTTGAACGGGCCGCAGCCGTCGAGGTAGGCGGCGTCTTCAAGCTCCATCGGGAGTCCGCGGAAGAACTGGCGGAAGATGAAGATAAAGAGTCCTGATTTTATACCATTTGCGAACAGCGCCGGGGCGTACATAACTACAGGTACGTCGATAAGCGATACGAACCATTTTCCGGTTCCCACGCCGGCGGCGTCGGTCATCTCTTTTAAGGTTTTGCCGAATATCTCCTTTACGCCTGCGGCATGGAGCAGGTTTACAAGTCCGCCCGCGCGGAAGAACGCCCACTGAAGATAAAGCGGGATAACGGTGATCTGCGGGGGAACTATTATCTGCATTATAACTACCGCGAAGCATATGCCCTTGCCCTTGAAGTTGAATCTGGCGAGGCCGTAGCCGGTAAGCGCGCAGGTTATTACCGAGAGGAGCGAGCATACAAGGTTGATCTTAAGGGTGGTGCCGAGGGCCTTCGGGAAGTCCATTACATCCCATACGTCCATCATATTGCTCAGGGTCAGCGACTTAGGTATCCATATGATCGAAGGGTCGTTCATCTGAACGTTGGGCCTGAAAGCTGTTGAGAACATGTAGATAAGCGGGTAAAGGATAACGAAGCAAAGCCCGAAGAGTATGAGGAATCTGAATATAGGCCATACCTTTGAGGCTATTGCCCTGCGGCGGAGGTAACGGAGGTGTTCGGGCGCAAGCTGGCGCTCGTCGAGAGTTCCGGCCTTTCTGGCTGCTTTATAAGCCTTCTGCCTTTCTCTCAGCGCTTTTTCACGTTCTTTAGCGAATTGTCTTTCTTCTTTTGCAGTTGCCATTCAGTATCCCTCCCTTATACCTCGTAGTAAACGAATTTGTTGATGATCGGCAGAACAATGCAGAGCGCGAGGATCACTATCAGGAAGTACGCCCACGCCATAGCGGCCGAGTAGCCGTGTTCCCATTCCGAAGCCTTGTTGAGAACTATCGTCATAACGCCGTTGGCCGGGTCGATGAAGGAGTCAACAATGGTGTAAATGAGGTTGGTGACGATCATGGGGCTGATGTAGGGGATAGTTATCTTCCAGAAAAATTCCCAGGCGGTGGCGCCCTCTATCGAGGCGGCCTCCTTAGCCGAGTAGGGAATGTTCTGCAGGGCAGAGAGGAAGATTATTATCTGGATACCCGAATCCCAGACGAGGTTGAATACGTTCGACGTTATCGTCGAGATCATTTCCGTTACCTTGTCGGAGATGTTGTAAACGCCGAGGAAGTTCATCAGCGCGCCGGTCATATCTGTTTCAAACATTGTTGAGAACTGTTCGGCGCCGCCCGAGTAGCCCGAGGTATCCATATCGCCGTTGATTATCGAAATAACCGGGCCGGTTGCAATTATAACCGGGAGGAAGAATACCGCGCGGGCAAAGGTTCTGCCCTTGAACTTCTGGTTGAGTATTACCGCTATGAATATCGAGAAGATTATTATAAGCGGGGTCTGCCAAAGCGTTTCGGTAAGTACCGAGATCAGAGCCTCGGTGTAGTCGGTGTCCTGGCGGAAGGCGTTTATGTAGTTTGTAATGCCTATAAACTCCGTGCCCATGTATCCGAGGTTGACCGTTGTTTTGTTGAATGAGTACCAAAGCGATACCAAAAGCGGCCTAAGGAAGAAGTATATGGTTCCTATGATCCAGATCGCAAGGAAGCCGTAGGCGTAAAGAGCTTTGCGCTTTTCATAGGCTATTTTAAGACCCTTTACCTTGGGTTCCTTAGGCGCTTTGTCAGGCTTATGAGCCTTAGGAGCCTTTGACGCTTCGGGAGCCTTGACGTCTGTTTTAGCGGCCTTTGCGGGCTTAATAGACTCGGCCTTTTTTAATTCAGGCTTTTCAGTCTTCATCGCAGCATCTTTATTCTCTGCCATTAGTCCGAACCTCCTTTAACGTATTCCGCATAGTTGTAGGTCTTGCCGTTTGCGGTAATGTCGCCACTCGAAAGATCTACCTTGGTGGTGTAGCCGTTCGAGTAGGTTGTTGTGATAACGCTGCCGTCTATCTCGTAGTTGGATATCGTTGCGCCAGCTGCCGGCGAAAGAACCTCATCGGTAAGTTTATATGCCTTTGCGGCTTCTTCGAGCCAGCCCTCGTAGTTCGCGTAGTAGAGATCGACATAATCGGTATTTATAAGTTTCGAGGTCTCCTCGTGAATGAAGTTGAAGTGGAGGTTCGAGCCGGAGGCTATTGCCTTAAGCACCGCTACGGTTGTATCGGGAGTGCCGTTTATAGGCTCGGTGGCGTAGTCAACATATCCGTGAAGAACCATCTGGTAGAACGGAACGTCGTAGTCGGTGATCCTGAACTGGCTCGACTGGAGCGTAAGGTCTTCTATCCTGTCGACATAAGGGATAAGGTAGGCGTTGGGAGCGTCGGCAATCACCTTGCCGTTCGACTCTATCGCGCTCTTGTAGTAGTTTACAATGTACTCCGCAGTCGCCTGACGGTTGGTGCGGTATTTCTTGGAGAAGTCGCTCCAAAGGGTGTTGGATACGATCCCGAGGCCCGCGCCCTGATCGAACTTGCCGAGGTTCTTTGTGACCTTGTCGGAGAGCTTTTCGACCGATCTCGGGCTTAAAAGAGCCGCCGCAACGCCGGTGTCGGGAGTGCCGTAGGCGATGTTGTAGGTGTACTGTCTCGAATAGGACTTGGATACTCTGTACGCGGTGTTAAAGAGCGTCCAGAAGCCGTTGCCGTTAGACTTGAAGGTTATGCCAGAAACGGTCGCGTAGTATTCAACGCCTTTATCCGCAAAGCGCTTGAGCATCTTCTTGTAAGCGCTCTTGCCGCCGAGGACCGAAGCTATCGAATCGCCGGTGTCGACCTTATTTGACATCGAATCGTCAGACCAATCGTTGTAGTTTACAACAAGGTTGGTTGCGCCGAGGTCATAGAGAGAGTCTATAATGTCGGCGGCGTCGGTGAAGCGGGTGTAGGCGGTTTTGAGAGCTACCGGTATTCCGAGTATGGATTTAGACTTGCGGGTGCCGCCGTAGAAATCTACATAAAGCGCGGATTCATCGGCGCTGTCCTTTGCCTTAAGGCCCTTTTCATCGATAAGGTAGTTGCGGTAAACGTCCGCGATCTCGCCGACGGTGACGGTTTCGCTCGCGCTGTTTATCGGGTAGTACTGGACCTCTAACTTGTCTACTCCTATGGTGCCGTCGCCCTTCTCCAAAACTATTATAGCCGAGGAGTCGCCGGTCATGTAGTAGTTATCGGTAGAGCGGACCGTGAACGAGAAGTAGCAGCTGTTGTACCACGAGTTATCGCTCTTTGCGTAAGCGACCGAAGCGTGAGCGTCGGCGAAGGTGTCGCCCGAGGTGGCGATCATAACGAGGCCGTGGTTGCCCTCAACGGTAGCCATAACCGGCAGATATGCCTGCTCGGTCATATCCGGCTCGAC
>CANRHA010000145.1 GCA_947630315.1 uncultured Clostridia bacterium | reverse complement strand
CAGACGATTTTATAGCCAAGCCCTTCGACCAAAGCGTTCTGATGGCGAAGATAAACGCGCTTCTGCGCCGCACATACGACTTTGCCGAGAATATTTCGCTGATGACCCACAGGGGCGCGATACTCAATTCCGCCGACGGAACCCTTACCTACAACGGCGAAAAGGTGCCGCTTTCAAAGAACGAGTTCAGGATACTCCTCTGCCTTATGGAGAACCGGGGCAGGGTAGTCAGCCGTGAAAAGCTGATGGAGAGGCTTTGGAAGACCGACGAATTTATCGACGAAAACACCCTCACCGTAAACGTGAACCGCCTCAGAAAAAGGCTTGAGGCCGCAGGGCTTGAAGGCTTTATCGAGACCCGCCACGGCGTAGGGTATATGATAGGGTGAAAGTAATGCTGCTGATAAAATATCTCCGTTCCCGGATAGCCCCGGTGCTGCTTTTTTTGATACTGATAGCCGCGTTTATCGCCGCGTGCCTGCTCTATAGAGTTCCCGCCGGGGCGGTAATATACCCCGCCGCGCTGGCCTCGGTCTTAGGGCTGGTGATCTTAACGTGCGGCTTTCTGAGGACGCGTTCGCGGCATCAAGTGCTCAGGGAGCTTTGCGAGGAATCCACCGACATTATAAAATCGCTGCCCGAGGCGCTCACGGTCGAGGAGGAGGACTACCGCGCTATAGTATCCTCGCTCTGCGACAGGATAACCGCCTTAAGCTCTGAGAGCAGCGCGAAGCTCAACGAAACCGTAGATTACTACACCGCCTGGGTGCATCAGATAAAAACGCCGATAGCCTCTATGAGGCTGACGCTTCAGAACTCAGACACCGCCGAATCGCGGCGGCTCTCCTCGGATCTTATGCGCATAGAGCAGTACGTCGAGATGGTTTTGGCCTACCTTAGGCTTGAATCTGACGCGAGCGATTATGTTTTTAAGGAATACCCCCTCGACCCGCTTATTAGGCAGGCGGTAAAGCGGTTTGCCGCCGAATTTATCGACCGCCGCCTCAGCCTTGACTACTCCGGCACCGACAAAACCGCCGTAACCGATGAAAAATGGCTGGTGTTCGTGATAGAACAGGTGCTCTCGAACGCGCTTAAGTATACAAAAACCGGCGGGATAAAAATATACTTCGAGGAGCCGCTGACCCTTTGCATAAGCGACACCGGCGCGGGGATATCCCCCGAAGACCTGCCGAGGATATTTGAAAAGGGATATACCGGCCTCAACGGCAGAAAGGATAAGCGCGCAAGCGGCATAGGGCTGTGGCTCTGCCGCAGGATATGCCGTAACCTCGGCGCCGAAATCACAGCCGAATCGGCTCCGGATATAGGAACAACGGTTAAGATAGACCTTTCGCAGTACGATCTGAAAGCCGAATAATCTTACAAAAACGTAAGAAAATATGCGGGAAATGTAAGCCTGTTCGATGGCTTTGCGTTTCCCGCTTGTGATAGAATGTGTTCAGAAAATCTGAACGGAGGTTAAGTAAATTGAGTATTTTAGAGGTCAGCGGAATAAAAAAGATCTACTCTGGGCGGTTTGGCGGAAACAGGGTAGAGGCGCTTAAAAACGTGAGTTTCAGCGTTGAAAGCGGCGAATTTGTTGCAATAATGGGGGAATCGGGCTCGGGAAAGACGACCCTTTTAAACATTCTTGCCGCGCTCGATAAGCCCACATCGGGCAGCGTGATATTAGACGGCATGAACCTTTCGGCTATTAAGGAATCGGCAATAGCGCGGTTTCGGCGCGACAACCTCGGGTTTGTGTTCCAGGAGTTCAACCTTTTGGACACCTTTACCGTTGAGGATAACATATTTCTGCCGCTCGTTCTGGCGGGAAAGCCCTACCGCGAGATGGAAGACCGCTTAAGGCCGATAGCGGCAAAGCTCGGCATACCCGGGCTTTTAAAGAAGTACCCCTATGAGATATCGGGCGGACAGAAGCAGAGGGCGGCGGTCGCAAGGGCGATGATAACCGACCCCAAGATGATACTTGCCGACGAGCCGACCGGCGCGCTTGATTCCCGCTCGTCCGACGAGCTTTTAAAGCTGTTTTCCGATGTAAACATGCTCGGGCAGACGGTCTTGATGGTAACTCATTCGGTAAAGGCGGCGAGCGTTGCCGGCAGGGTGATGTTCATAAAGGACGGCGAGGTTTTCCATCAGATATACCGCGGCGCCAACACCAACGAGCAGTTTTATCAGCGTATTTCGGATACGCTGATTATGATAGCGACCGGAGGCGCAAGAAAATGAAAGCAGGATTCTACCCTCGCCTTGCGTTTGACGGCATACGCAAGAACAAGCGCCTCTACCTGCCGTATATAATGGCCTGTTCGGTTATGGCCGCGGTTTTTTACATCATAGTATTTTTGAGGCATGACGCCGCGGTTTTAAATCTTTTCGGCGAGGACCTTATCGTCGAGACGCTATCCCTCGGCTCAATAGTTATAGCGTGCTTTGCGTGCGTCTTCATGTTCTATACCAACTCGTTTTTGATGAGGCGGAGAAAAAAGGAGTTCGGTCTTTATAACATTTTGGGAATGGGAAAGCGCAGCCTTGTGCTGATAGTCTCCTGCGAGACGGTCACGGTTGCGGCGGCTTCGGTCGCAATAGGGCTTGCGGCGGGGATAACCCTCTCGAAGCTTGCGGAGCTTCTTTTGGTGAACCTCTTAAAGGGGAGCAGCGTAGACTACAGCTTTAAAATAGACGCCGGGGCGATAGCTCAGACGGCGGCGGTTTTCTCGGTAATTTTTTTGCTGATACTTTTAAACTCCGTAAGGCAGATCATTTTTTCCACCTCTATAAGCCTTTTGAGGGCGGAAAACTTCGGTGAAAAGCCTCCGAAGGCAAACTGGCTGTTCGGAATAGCAGGACTTGTGCTTTTGGCGGCGGCGTACTACATAGCCGTTACGATAACAAGCCCCATCACCGCGCTCGTGGTGTTCTTCTTTGCGGTCTTGATGGTAATAGCCGGAACCTACCTTATAATGATATCCGGCTCGGTGATGTTTTGCAGGATACTTCAAAAAATAAAGGGCTACTACTACCGCCCGAATCACTTTGTATCGGTAAGCTCGATGGCCTACAGAATGAAGCGGAACGGCGCCGGGCTTGCCTCTATATGCATACTTTCAACTATGGTACTTGTTATGATATCGTCTACAACGAGCCTTTATTTCGGAATGGAGTATGCCCTCGGCGAGAGATACCCCCGCGAGGTGACGTCGTCGGTGATTTTTGAGAGCGAATCGGTGCTGAATGACGAAAGTCTTGCTCCATACCGCAAGGCTGCTGAGGATATATCGAATAAATACGGCTTTGCCCCGACGGATACGGTGGATTACCGCACCGGAGCGGTCGTGGGGTATCTTGAAAACGGAACGGTTGAGACCGACGCGGGGGTCGTCGATTACCTCGACGCAAAGTCGATCGACAAAGGGGTGTGTCAGTTCTACTTTGTTCCCCTTGACGATTACAACAGAATGTTCAACACCCGCGAAAAGCTTGACAGTAAAGAAGTGATGATATATATGTACCGCGGCAGCTACGACCTGCCCGAGATAACCTTTAATAACGGCGAAACGCTGAAAATAGTCAAGCGGATAGACTACTTCCCGACCGACGGAGACGCGGCGATGTCTATACTGCCGACGATGGTTATAATATCGAAGGACCTTGAGGACGCGCTCGGCGGACTTTTGAAGCTTGCGGATTACTCCGGCGGGCCGCTGGTTTCTCCTTCGTGGATATACGGATTCAACGCCGGGGTGCCGGCCGAGGAACAGATAAACGTAATGAACGAGCTTTATTCCCGCTTCAAGGAGATATCCCCCGACCGAAGGTGTCATACCGAATGCGTTGAGGATTCGCGCGCAGGGTTCTACGGCTTATACGGCGGCCTGTTCTTCTTGGGCGTAATGCTCTCGGCGGTGTTTATAATTGCGGCGGTGCTTATAATCTACTACAAACAGCTCGCCGAGGGGTATGAAGATCAGCCCCGGTTCGGGATAATGCAGAAGGTCGGAATGACCGACAGGGAAATAAGAAGAAGCATAAATTCTCAGCTGCTCACGGTATTCTTCCTGCCGCTTATACTGGCGGCGACGCACCTTTTGTTCGCGTTCCCTATAATCAACAAAATACTTTTACTCTTTAACCTTGCGGCGTCAAACGCCACTTTGTACGGGATCGTCACGGTGATATGCTTTGCGGTATTTGCGCTGATGTACTCGCTTGTGTACAAAATAACCTCGAACACCTACTACCGGATCGTAACCGGCGGAAGGGAGAGAACGTCATGAAAAAGCTTGTTTTGGTGATTTTTGCGATGCTCACGGTCGCGTGGCTGGCCGACAGGGCCTTTAAGGAGGACGATTTTGAATGAGGGTCATAGGATTAGTGTTGGCGGCTGCGCTGTTCATGTCGGCTCACGGCTGCGCGCAGATCACAAAAGAGGCGGTTCTCGGCGTATACGAGGGTGCAATAAGCATTATGGGCGGAATTGCCGTCACGCCGGATATATTCTTAATAGGCGAGCGGGATAACATCGACGGCTACACCGGCAGCTACACGGCGGAGTGTTCGCGCAAAACCGGCACCGACGTCATCTTCGGCGGAACATCGACAAAGGAGAGGAACGTAACCGTCACAGCGGTCATATCGTCTGACAGCGGCACGGCGACGGTCACGGTGAGTTCGGGCGGAAAGCTGCGCATCTTAGTGCCGGACGGAAACGGAGTGATTGAGGAAAGGGTGACCCTGAACGGCAGCAGCAGTATAACCGTGGGCTACGACGGCTTCAGCGGGAAGGTAATGCTCGCGGTAGGGTACTGAGGCGGTGGCCGAGACCCCGGGCGAAGCCCCGGCGGCCGGAGGCCGCCGCAGCGCGCCTGCGGCGCGCTGGC
>CANRHA010000144.1 GCA_947630315.1 uncultured Clostridia bacterium | reverse complement strand
CTTCGCCCGGGCCCTCGGCAGGAGCACCCAGGTACCGGCAAGCACCCCCTGCCGCACTTTCGGCGACCAACATAGAAGATAGATGTTAGATATTAGAGGTTAGATATTAGAGGTTAGAGCTTCCGAAACAAAGTATGGTATAATGCGGTCGGAGTTGACTCTTTCGGAGCGCTGTGGTATTATTTATCGGGGCATACCCGAAAGGAGCAGCGCTGTGGACAGATATATTTGCTTTGACGTTGAAACGCCGAGCCTTCATAACGACAGAATGAGCGCGATAGGCATATGCGTAGTCGAGGGGCTGAGGACGGTTGAAAAATTCTACTCGCTTGTAAATCCCGAGGAGGATTTTGACGCCTTTAACATAAACCTCACCGGGATAACACCGGCGATGGCCGAGAACGCGCCGACCTTTTCCGAGATTTGGAAAACTATACGCCCGATGATGGCCTCGGGGCTTTTGGCAGCTCATAACGCGCAGTTTGATATGAGCGTGCTTGCAAAATGCCTGAGAAAATATGAGATAGACTGCCCCGAAACCACAGAATATATCTGCACCTGCCGAATGAGCAAGCGCGCCGCGCCTTCTTTGGAAAACCACAAACTCGATACCGTCTGCCGCGCGCTCGGGATAAAGCTCGATCACCACAACGCGCTTAGCGACGCAAACGCCTGCGCGGAGATACTTAAATACTGTATCAAAACCGGCACGGGCGCCGAGAACTTTGTAAGAGGATATAACCTTTGGGAGGTTAAAACCGTCAGGGCGGGAGGCGCCGTTAAAATATAATCGTGCCGATATTTCCGCGCCGGGCTTGCATTTTACGGCGGAATATGGTAAACTTATACTGTGAATAATTTGCCTTGGAGGACTTATGGTACTGATAGACGAACTTAAACAGAGGCTTTCGGATTACATGCCCAAGCTTAAAGAGCTGCACTCTGTGCTTAACATCGACGCGGCGATGGAGGAAATCGAACAGCTTCATTTAAAGGCCGCCGAGCCTGGATTCTGGGATGACGCCGAAAAATCACAGAAGATTCTTCAGCGCACAAAAAATCTTGAAACCACGGTCGAGGACGACAAAAAACTGCGTCAGCGCGCCGACGACATTCAGACGCTGATCGAGATGTACAACGAGGAGCCGGACGAGGCCCTTATCGAGGAGATCAAAAACGAGCTTGATTCTTTGGAGCAAAAGGTCGACAGCCTTACCCTGAAAACCCTGCTCACAGGCGAGTATGACTCCTCCAACGCCATTCTGAACTTCCACGCGGGCGCGGGCGGAACCGAGGCTCAGGACTGGACGGAGATGCTTCTGAGAATGTACACCCGCTGGGGCGAAAGTCACGGCTATAAGGTATCTCTTTTGGATTCGATAGACGGCGGCGACGCCGGCATAAAGAGCGCCTCGATGATCATAGAGGGCGAAAACGCCTACGGGTATTTAAAATCCGAATCGGGAATACACCGCCTTGTGCGAATATCCCCCTTTGACGCCTCCGGCTCGCGGCATACGTCGTTCTCGGCGGTAGAGGTAATGCCCGAAATCGAAGCCGATATGAGCGTTGAGATCCGCCCGGAGGACATAAAAATGGACGTTTACCGCTCATCCGGCGCGGGCGGTCAGCACATCAACAAAACTTCATCTGCGGTAAGGCTCACTCACCTGCCTACGGGTATAGTTACATCCTGTCAGACTCAGCGCTCGCAGGTCCAGAACCGCGACTACGCCATGAAGATGCTTATAGCAAAACTCGTTGAGATAAAAGAGCGCGAACATCTCTCGAAAATCGAGGACATAAAGGGCGTTCAGAAGGAAATAGCCTGGGGTTCTCAGATACGCTCTTATGTGTTCATGCCCTACACCCTTGTAAAGGATCACCGGACCGGCTACGAAAACGGCAACGTCCACGCGGTCATGGACGGCGACCTCGACGGGTTCATCAACGCGTATCTCAAAGCGCTTTCAAACGGAGAAATAGAAAAGTAACCGCCGATCAAAATTCAACGGAGGACTCCGCCGATGGACAATTGGCTTATTACCAAAAAGCTGCCGTATCACTTTATATCGGCCGCGGGAGCGGTGTTCAGAAACGGCAAAATTCTGCTCATAAAATCTACCCGGCGCGGCTGGGATATCCCCGGCGGAACTGTGGAGCAGGGAGAATGGGCCATAGACGCGCTGAAACGCGAAATTTTTGAGGAGAGCGGCGTTGAGGCGGTGCCTAAAAACCTCGTCGGAATGTATCAGCGACTTTCATCAAAGCCGGGCTACGGCCCTCTTGAGGGAATGACCCTGCCGCCGGTGCTCAACTTGACCTTCATCTGCGAATACGCCGGAGGGGTTGAAAAAACCTCGGACGAAGCCGTAAACGTCGGGTGGTTTTCACCGCAGGAAGCCCTGAAAATGATAACCGACCCGTACGTTAAAAACGCCGTGGAAGACATTCTTAATTTTGACGGCAGACAGGTCTTTGCAACATTCATGCTCGACCCCGAAGGAAAAATGGAGCTGACAGATAAAATTTATGTATAAAATTTGCCCCGATACCGATTCGGGGCGTTTTTTATTATGAGGAAAATCAAATCTCCTCTTTTGCGGGAACGCCGAAACTGAACAGCCTAAGCGGCGGCAGAGGTTCGGAGAATATCAGGTATTTCAATATTCTGCCGGCAAGCGCCGCGGGAATGGAAAGACCAAGCCAGATCAGCGAAAACGGCAGGCAGATCTGACCCATGAAATTCAAGGGCACCGAGGAGTAATCCCAAACGCCGAGACCGAGGGTCACATTCACCAAAAGCCCCGAAACAAGCTCGACAGCGGTGACAGCCCCGGCGCACAGCGGGGCTTTTAATATCATGCTGCGGCCGAAATACGGCGAGGAATCGATAAAGGAAATGAGCAAAAAGCACAGCCCGCCGACAAAAAACATCGAAATGTGCGTGCAGCTGCGCCAGAGAATTTCGAGCAGACCGTAGCTAAGGCCGCCGAAACAGAATATCGCAAAATTTTTCAGAATTTTCATATTACCGCCTCCAGTTTTTATCAGGTATAGTATGGCCGGTTTGAGGAAGAAGATACACGCTTAAAGAAGACAGATGTCAGAAATCAGAGGTCAGATGCGCTTTATCGGGGCTTGCGGGCGGAGGGGGTGTAGCGGGAACAGGGGCTGCGTGTAACGAGAGCGTCCTGCTATGCGAGAACTTTGTTTTGCCCGCCTCTGATTTCTTATTTCTGACCTCTGATTTCTGCCGAGGCCCCGGGCGAAGCCCGCCCCGCGCGGAGCGCGGGGCCGGCGCGCCGCAGGCGCGCTGCGGCGGCCCCTCCGGGGCCGCCGGGGCTTCGCCCGGGGCCCTTGGCAGAGAACAGAAGTCAGAAGTCAGAAATCAGACCCGGGAGTACAAGGGCGGCGAATAGCAGGGAACTACAGTAGGAACAGAAGTCCACAGCGTCAACAAGCAGAGCTTCCGCCTTTCCGCAAGCCATAATTAGAGCCTCTATCTTCCACCCCCAAACTTCTAAACGCCCAGCAGCTCCCTCGCGTTTCGCTCCGCAAGCTCCAGCATCTCGTCAACCGAAATCCCGCGCAGCTCGGCGGCCTTTTCCGCCGTGAATTTTATCATTCCGCTGTGGCAGGTCTCGCCGCGGTGAGGCTCGGGCGCCATATACGGGCAGTCGGTCTCCAATAAAAGCCGCCCGGCAGGCATATTTCTCACTACCTCCTGCGCCTTCTTTGAATTTTTAAAGGTCAGAACGCCGGTGAAGCCGAGATACATTCCCAGCGACAAAACCTCCTTTGCCGTCTCCCATGAGCCGGAAAAACAGTGCATAACTCCGCGCGGCTTAAGTTCCCTCAGTATCTCCATGCAGTCGCCGGTGGCGTCGCGCGAATGAACTATCACAGGCAGATCAAGCGAATTTGCAAGCTCTATCTGCGCCCTGAACAGGTTCACCTGCGCGGCGCGGTCATATCCCTCGTAGTGATAGTCAAGCCCGATCTCGCCGATCGCGACGACCTTTTCCGAACTCAGCGCCAGCTCTCTCAGGCGCGGTATGTCTTTTTCGGAATATTTTTCGGCAAATTCCGGGTGAATGCCCACCGAAGTATAATACTCTGAGTATTTTTTTGACATTTTAATACCAAACTCGGCAGATAAAAAGTCTGTCGAAGCGTGAACTATGCCGCTGACGTCGGTTCTGAGAAGTTCGGAAATTATCCCGTCGGGATCCTCAAACCTTGCGTCGTCATAATGCGAATGGGTGTCAAAAATTTTTGCCATCTGCTTGCCTCTTTTCTCGTTGACTTGATTTATATGGGGTGATATAATTATTTAAAAGGAGCGATGTGAAATGGGGATCTTCAAAAAATACAGCGCCGAAGATATGCGCGACGAGCTTTCCAAACTTCTTGACGAGGGGGAAACCACCGTTGCCGCGATCTACTGCGCGTTTGCAACCGGGGCCGTCGGGAGGACCACCTCGAGCGGATATGTCGCAATAACCGATCGGAGGCGGATCATAGGCGTAAAGTTTGAACTGTTCGGCAAGACCGCCTTCAGCTACTCCGCCGACAATATGGTAAAGGCGAGCTTTCACCGCGCTATAGCCGGGTATTCGGCGGATATGACATTTATGAACAACGGCAAAAAGGAAAAGCTTATGTTCATGGCTGCGCGAAAGGTCATCACCTCCTTCCCCGACCAGGAGGCAAACCTTGAAAGGCTCAAAGAGGAGATAGAAGCCCTCGCGAATCTGTTACAGTAAAGGAGACGTTAAAATGTTAAAGACGCTTTTTCCGGGCGGAGTAAAAAAAGCCTTCACCCTCAGCTATGACGACGGCTGTTATGATGATATCAGACTTTTGGAGCTGATGTCAAGCCTCGGCATAAAGGGAACCTTCAACATAAGCTCGGGGATCACCCGCCCCGAAGGGCAGGGTGGGTACTACAACCGGATAATATTCAAGATATTTTTCAAAAGCTA
>CANRHA010000143.1 GCA_947630315.1 uncultured Clostridia bacterium | reverse complement strand
GAGTGACAGGGTGCGGCTCCGATGCCCAGTTGGAAAAAAGGTATTCGCTGCGCTCATGCTCGAGTAGAAAACAGATGGCAGAGGTCAGAAATCAGAGGCGCTCCGCTCAGGGCGAGAGTGACAGAGAGTGCAGCCGCTGCCCAACAGATGAAAAGGTATTCGCTTCGCGAATGCTATTTTAAATTAACCAGTTCATTGTGCGCCTCAACTAATATAGTTATTCAAAGCGTGTCCACATACTATAATAAGGTATTTGCAAATTTCCTTGCGGAAATTTTCTCATGCTATTTTTAGTCACCCCACCCCCTGACCCCCTCCCCTCGAGGGGAGGGGCGCTGCGAAGCCGAAGGCTTCTGCAAAAGCTGGGAGGGGGAGGAGTGATCCGACGCGGGCGGCCACCGCAGATATATCAGTAATTAGATTGCCGCCCGCGCCTACCTTGTAAAAGGTATTCGCTTCGCTCATGCTATTTTAAATTAACCAGTTCATTGTGCGGCATTCACAGAAAAGTAAAACAGCCTGCCGCTGACACACTATAATAAGGTATTCGCAAATTTCCTTGCGGAAATTTTCTCATGCTATTTGAATCACCCTACCCCCTGACCCCCTCCCCTCGATGGGAGGGGGCGCTATTAGAAATCAGAAGTCAGATATCAGAAAACAGAAAAGCATTTACCGGGTTTGCGAAAAGATAAAAGCAAATGAGCAAGCCGGTACGGGCGGGCTTGTTTCATCGCGAACTTCCGGTCAAGCGGCACAACGGCGTAGCCGTTGAGCAGCGAGGCGATTAAAACTCTTTGAGCCGACCGAGGCGAGCGTTTATGCCGAGGGAAGGCGAAAAGATAGTTTTAACGCCTCGCGACGACGCGATTATTTCTCCATGAGCTCCGCAAGCCGAGCCTTTATGGCGAGTGAGAGCGAATGGCAAGAAATAACGCTTCGCGAGCGATGCGATTATTTCTCCGCGAGACAACCGAGGCAATACTTTTCGCCGAGGGCAGTCGAGCGGCAAGAAATAACGCTTCGCTTTCTGACCTCTGGCAGGGCGAAGCCCCGGCGGCCCTCCGGGCCGCCGCAGCGGCAGCGAAGCTGCCGCTGGCTCCGCGCGTAGCGCGGGGCGGGCTTCGCCCCCCTCCCCAGCATCTTTACCGTTTCTTCCGTTGACATCGCCGCCTGTCAAGGGTATAATTCTATAAAAGGGGTGAAGGCTGTGCAAATGTTGATTTTAAGCGGGGTCCTGGCTTGCGCGGCGGCGGTTTTTGCCGCCAGGTATTTTATGCTTCGCCGATGCGTCAAAAACGTTTCCCGCGATTTTGAGGAGCTTATAAAGGCCGATTCAAACGGGCTTATTTCGGTAGATTTTCGCGATAAAGCCGCCTGCGAGCTCGCCGCGGAGCTTAACAGAAATCTCCGGGAGCTTCGGGATCTCGAAAGAAAATTCAAAAACGGCGATCACGAGCTCAAAGAGGCAGTGACGAACATCTCTCACGACCTGAGAACGCCGCTGACCGCGATATACGGCTACCTTGAACTTCTGCGGCGGGAGGATAAAAGCGAAACAGTCGAACGGTACATATCCCAGATAGAAAACCGCACCGAGGCGATGAAGCGGCTCACAGAGGAGCTTTTCAGGTATTCGGTGATAATTTCTTCGGCAGATGGCGAGGAACCCGACCCTACGGATATCTGCGCGGTTTTGGAGGAAAGCGTTGCAGGGCTTTACGGCGCGCTGACCGAAAGAGGTATCCGCCCGGAGATAGATATCCCCGAAAATAAAGTCGTCATGAACCTTAACCGCGAGTCGCTGTCGAGGATTTTCGGCAACATTCTGGGAAACGCGCTCAAATATTCCGACGGCGACCTTATAATCAGGATGGACGAAAACGGCGACGTTGAATTTTCAAACACCGCCGAAAACCTCACCGGTGTAGACGTCGGCCGCCTGTTCGACCGCTTCTTTTCGGTAGAGGCAGCGCGAAACTCCACCGGCCTCGGCCTGGCTATCGCAAAAGAACTCACCGAACGCATGGGCGGCAAAATAACCGCCGAAATGCACGGCAATATGCTCACGATAAGGATAAGCTGGAACACCTGATAAATATTTGATCAAGCATATAATATCAAAATCCCCGCCCGTATCAAATCCGTCATCGAAGGTGACGCCTTTAAACTCTAACATCTAACTTCTAATATCTAATATCTAACTCTCCCCGCTTTGTGCATTTGACTTTTTACTGTTATTATGATAGAATGATAATGTGTAATGTTCGTGGGAGGCGTCAGCCATGAAAAAGATAATGGGCAAGGTCCTTTTAATACTCCTGATATTCGCGGCGGTCGCCTCGGCGGCGGTCATCGGCCACGGGTATTTTGACTATATCTCCCAAAGTATTTTTGAAGACAGCACAAACCATCTTGATGAAATTTACAGCCAGGTGAACCGCTCGTTCGGCGCTTTTGTCGAAAGAAACTGGGGTCTGTTAAAGGGCTGGCGCAGCTACTTTGACAGCGCCGACGAGGAAAGCGTCAAGTCGTTCATAGACGGCGAACAGGAGTACTGGGGCTTTTCGGAGTTCTACTTCCTCTCAAAAGATGAAACCGCTATGACTTTCTCGGGCGTCGAGCGCAGCATGACCCTCGGTAACAGATGGCAGAGCCTTATTAAGGACGGCGAGCCGATAATGGCGGGCGAAAACCTTGAAAGCGGACAGGAAGTCACAGTTTTTGCCGTTCCTGTAGAAAGCGGCGCTTACCTCGGGTTTGAATATGACGCCATAGCCGTAAGCTACAACAACGCCGACCTCGCAAGCTCGCTGAACGTCGACGCGTTTTCGGGAAAGGCAAGATCGTTCGTAGTAGACAGCGACGGCAGCGTACTTTTATCTACCCTTACCGGCGGAAGTGTTTTCAGCAACTACCTGACCTACCTAAAAGCCGCCTCGGATATAAGCGAGGAAAGCCTCTCGGAGCTTAAAAACGATTGGCAGATAGGCAGCAAAGGTCTGTTAAGATGCAAAATAGGAGACGTGAACCAGTATATACTCTATCAGCCGGTGGGGTATCAGGATTACATTCTGCTGAGCGCGGTGCCCGAAAGCGCGGTAAGCGCAGGTTTTCTCTCGATACAGAAGATGACCGCAAACGTACTGCTCACTATTTTCCTGATAATAGGCGTTACGGTGATAATCCTGATACTTTTGCGCAGCAGAAGCCAATCGAGGCGCGACAGGACAGAGCTTCAGTACCGCGAAAGAATGTTCGACGTTCTCTCAAACAGCGTTGAAGATTTCTTTGTCATGCTCGATTCGCAGAAGCTGAGCGTGGACTACATCAGCCCGAACGTCGAAAGGCTCATAGGCATACCCGCCGCGGACGTAAGAAAAGATATAAGAGTTCTTGAAAGATGCACCGTGGGCACCGACATAACCGTCTCAAAGGACAAGCTCGAATCGATACCGATAAACGAAAACTACAGCCGCGAATATGAATACATGAACCTAAAGACCGGCGAGCGCCGCTGGTACAGAATGACCGTCTACCGAATGGAGATACACAAGGTAGGCAAGTATGTAATAGTCATGTCTGACCGCACGCACGAGAAAAATATGAATGAACAGCTTACCGACGCCCTGAACGCCGCAAGAAGCGCAAACGAGGCTAAGAGCAACTTCCTCTCAAATATGTCTCACGACATTCGCACGCCTATGAACGCTATAGTCGGCTTCTCGGTATTGCTTGAAAAGGACGCGGATCAGCCCGAAAAGGTAAAGGAATACACCAGAAAGATCACCGCCTCGAGCCACCACCTCCTGAGCCTTATCAACGACGTTCTCGACATGTCGAAAATTGAGAGCGGAAAAACCTCGCTTAATGTTGACAAGCTCAGCCTGCCGGGGCTTTTGGAAGATCTCAATATAATCATAATGCCGCAGGCTAAGGCGAAAAATCACGACTTCAGAATTTCGGTAAAGGGCACGCCACCGGAACAGATAATCGGCGACCGCTTAAGACTGAATCAGATACTCATAAATCTTTTATCAAACGCTGTAAAATATACCCCTCAGGGCGGAAAGATAGAGTTTTCCGTCTCGGAACTCCCCTCCCCCGCCGCGCAGTACACAAAGCTGCGGTTCACCGTTACCGACAACGGCATAGGTATGAGCGAGGAGTTCCAGAAAAAGGTGTTCGCGCCGTTCAGCCGAGAGATCAACTCGGTCACAAATTCGATCCAGGGCACCGGCCTCGGAATGGCGATAACCAAAAACCTTGTAGACCTGATGGGCGGAATAATAACGCTTAAGAGCGAGCCGGGCAAGGGCAGCACCTTTAACGTCGAGCTTTCGTTCGCGCTGCCCGAACCGGAGGAAAAGGAAGATTGGTACCGCCAGAAGGTGTCAAGAATGCTTGTCGCCGACGACGAGGAGGACATCTGCCTCAACATACGCGAGCTTATGCGCGACACCGGCGTCGACGTTTCCATAGCGACCGACGGCATGACGGCGGTAGATAAGGCGGTCAAGGCCCATAACAGCGGCGAGGGATTCAACGTCATTCTTCTCGACTGGAAGATGCCCGGAACCGACGGCGTTGAAACCGCAAAGCTCATCCGCGAAAAAATAGGCAAGGACGTGCCGATACTTGTTCTGACGTCATACGACTGGAGCGAAATTGAAGCCGAGGCCCGAGACGCAGGCATCAACGCGTTTATGCCTAAGCCGTTCTTTGCTTCGACGTTCTGGCAGACGATAAAACCTCTCTTCACCGAAACGCCCGAGGCTGAAAAACCCGCCGAGCCGGAAATAAGCGTTCTTCGCGGGAGACATTTCCTAATAGTTGAGGACAACGAGCTTAACGCAGAAATTCTGACAGAGATGCTCGAAATAGACGGCGCAACAAGCGAGCTTGCCAAAAACGGCGCCGAGGCGGTGGAAATGTTCAAGGCCGCCGCGCCCGGACGGTACGACATGATATTCATGGACGTGCAGATGCCGGT
>CANRHA010000142.1 GCA_947630315.1 uncultured Clostridia bacterium | reverse complement strand
ATCTGGTTATCGGGGTTCTGGCATACCATGCCTACGGTTTTGCGTATGTCGTAAAGCCGGGCCTCGTCCTTGGTGTTCATTCCCTCAACGGTAACGTCGCCGGTCTCTGGCAGGTTTATTGCGTTTATAAGCTTCGCAAGGGTCGATTTTCCCGAGCCGTTATGGCCGAGCACGGCGACAAATTCTCCCCTGTCGATTTCAAGGTCTACCCCGCGCAGAACTGTGTTTTTCGTCGGCGGGTCGTCGTATTCGTTTACATAGCTGAATGTAACGTTTTTTATCTCAATAAAACTCATATTATGTGATCAGTCTCCGTCGGCCGTCCAGACGGCGGTGCTTCCCGCCGGGAGGCTCATATTCTTTTCCTCGACCAAAAGGCCGATCTCCTCAGCCGACACCCTTCCGCCGAACTTGGGCATGATCAGCGCGCCGAGCATGTAAGACATAACCGAGGGCGACAGCCCCGCAGTATAGCTGTTTAACACGAAAAACAGCGGCTTATCGCTTAAAACGCCGACGCATAGGGTCAGCAGGTCGTATATCGAGTCTTCAAGCTTCCATACCTCGCCGGATGGGCCTCTGCCGTAGCTCGGCGGGTCCATTATAACGGCGTCGTAGGTCCTGCCGCGGCGTATTTCGCGCTCGACGAACTTAGCGCAGTCGTCGACTATCCAGCGTATCGGCCTGTCGGAAAGCCCCGAGGCTGCGGCGTTGTCTCTTGCCCACTGGACCATTCCCTTTGAGGCGTCGACATGACACACCGAAGCCCCCGCAGCCGCACATGCAAGCGTTGCGCCGCCGGTATAGGCAAACAGATTCAGCACCGAGACGGGCCGCCCTGCTCCCGAAATAAGCTTTTTGGAAAGCTCCCAGTTTACGGCCTGTTCCGGGAAAAGCCCGGTATGTTTAAAGCCGGTCGGGCGGATTATGAACCTAAGATCGCCGTAACCTATTTTCCAGCTTTCGGGCAGCTTTTTGCGAAATTCCCAGCTTCCGCCGCCGCGGTCGGAACGGTGATATACGGCGTCGCAGGTTCTCCACAGGGGATTTTTCTTTTCGGTCTTCCATATTATCTGAGGGTCGGGGCGGCAAAGCGTCTTTCCCGCCCAGCTTTCAAGCCTCATACCGTCAGACGCGTCTATAAGGCGGTAATCAGACCAGCCGAGGGCCGTTCTCATATATAAAGCGCTCCGTTTCTGTAAGTATTATTCCGGGTAGCCGGCGTTATCCCTGACGGTTTTGGCTATTGCCTGAGCGTACTGCCATACCGTTTCGCGGTCTCTGCCCTCGGCGATTATCCTTAAAATAGGGCTTGTTGAGGATTGCCTTACAAATACCCTGCCGTCGCCCTCAAGCTTTTGCTGACAGAACTCTATCATCTCGGATATCGCCGGAACGTCCTGCCAATGGTTTGAATATTCCGGCCTGAGCTGAAGGTTTATTATAATCTGCGGGTACGGCTCGTAAATTCCGGCGAGGTCGCTCATCTTTCTGCCGCTCTTTGCGAGGATTTCAAGCACCTTTGCCGCCGCAAGCTGTCCGTCGGCGGTGCGCGCGCGGTCAAGCAGGATTATATGCCCCGAGGGGCTTCCGCCGAGGTTGTAATCCCCTACCTGCATTCGCTCGATCAGGTGTTTGCTGCCGTAGCCCGAGGCGGTCGCAACGACAATCCCGTTCTCCTTTGCCCATCTGAAAAAGCCCAAGTTCGTCGACTGCGCGACTACGCAGGTATTTGCCGAAAGCTTCTGCTGGGCCTTCATCGCGTAGGCCAAAACCGCCGTGATGCGGTCGCCGTCGAGTATCTGCCCCTTTTCGTCTACCATTATGCATCTGCCCGCGTCGCCGTCAAAGGCTATGCCCGCGTGGCAGCGGTTTTCAACGACATATTTTTGCAGCGCCGAGAGATCTGTCGTTCCGCAGCCGCTGTTGATGTTGCGGCCGTCCGGCTCGTTGTTTATCAGGCTTACGCCCGCGCCTATTCCTCTGAAGAATTTTTCCGCCGTTCCGCACGCCGAGCCGTTCGCGCAGTCTATGGCTATCCTCATTCGGCTTAAATCGCCGTCGATCTGCTTTATAAGCCCCCTGACGTAATCCCATTCGGCGTTTTTCTCGGTGACTAAAGAGCCTATCTCCTCGCCGCCCGAAAGCCTCATTTCGTTAGGAGCTTCCGTCACGAGCCGGGCTATTTCGGCGGTGATGTCGTCGGAGAGGCTGAAACCTCGGCTGTCGAAAAATCTTATGCCGTTAAATTCATAGCTGTTGTGGGAGGCGGTGAGCATAACGCCGACGTCGGCGCCGTACTTTTGGGTGAGATATGACACCGCAGGGGTCGGAACTACGCCCAAAAGATGGGAATCGGACCCCGCCGAGCAGAACCCCGCCGCAAAGGATACCGTTAAAAGCTCGCCCGAAAGGCGGGTGTCGCGGCCTATTACAGCCTTTGTGCGCCTGCCGGTGCGGTTTTGGAGTATCAGCGCAAGTGCCCTGCCTATTTTAAGGGCCGCTTCGCAGCTAAGTTCGCTCATCGCCCTGCCGCTTATGCCCTCTTTTGTAAAGATCTGTGTCATGATCCCTATCCCCTTTATGAATTATATAAGAGATGTCTGTCCGTTGTCGGCCTCGGGCTTTTTTATCCCGAGATGACGGTACGCAAGCTCGGTGGCGCAGCGCCCGCGCGGAGTCCTCGCCAAAAAGCCGAGCTGCATCAAAAACGGCTCGCATACGTCTTCAAGCGTAACCGCCTCCTCGCCTATCGCCGAGGCAAGGGTATCAAGCCCGACCGGGCCGCCGCCGTAGCCGTTGATTATCATCGTCAGCATTCTTTTATCCAAAGAATCAAGGCCTAAGCTGTCGACCTCCATGCGGTCAAGAGCTATTTTTGCTATGTCCTTTGTGATCCTTCCGTCGCCCATGACCTCGGCGTAATCCCGGACGCGCTTTAAGAATCTGTTGGCTATACGCGGGGTGCCCCTTGACCTTGAAGCAAGCTCATACGCGCCTTCGCGATCTATCCCGACGCCCAATATGACCGCCGAACGGGTTATTATCTCGGCAAGGTCTTCCGTTGAATAAAGCTCTAAGCGCTGGATAACGCCGAAACGGTCTCTCAGAGGCGCGGAGAGCTGGCCCGAACGGGTAGTCGCGCCTATTAGGGTGAATTTCGGCAGGTCGATGCGTATGGACCTTGCGGACGGGCCTTTGCCGATAAAGAAATCTATGGCGAAATCTTCAAGAGCGGGGTACAAAACCTCCTCGATCGCGCGGGAAAGGCGGTGGATCTCATCTATAAAGAGAACGTCGCCGGTCTGTAGGCTCGTCAAAAGCGCCGCGAGGTCGCCCGGCTTTTCTATCGCGGGGCCGGAGGTAACTCTTATATTTACGCCCATTTCGTGGGCGATTATCGCCGAAAGGGTCGTTTTTCCAAGCCCCGGAGGGCCGTATAAAAGCACATGGTCGAGCGGCTCGCCGCGCTTCTTTGCGGCCTCGATATATATGGCCATGTTCTCCTTTACCTTGTCCTGGCCTATATACTCGGCAAGGGTCTTAGGTCTCAGCGAATAGTCGAGGTCTATGTCGTCGCCCTGAATTTCCTGCGGCGCGACAAGGCGGTTTTCAAAATCAAAATCCCCTGTTTCTATCATCCTGCCGCCTCCTTAAAATTTATTTGACGAAAGAGCTCTGAGCGCCCTCTTTATCATCTCGTCGACCGACATCTCAGGCTCGAACCTTGAAACCGCCGACGCGGCCTCGGACTGCGAATACCCGAGCATCACAAGGGCGGCTATGGCGTCGGAAGCGTTTGAAGGGCTTGAAGCTGTGCTTGAAACCGCGGAGATATCCACCCCAGCCCTGTCGCCCATATAGGCGTAATCCTTGGCGATCTTGTCCTTAAGCTCCATGACTATGCGCTGGGCTATTTTTGAACCAACACCCTTGATTTTTGTGAACGCGGCGGTGTCCTGCGAGGCTATCGCAAGCGCGGCCTTATCGGGTGTCATCGCCGAAAGAATTGCGAGGGCGTACTTTGAACCTACGCCGCTCACAGACGTCAAAAGCTTGAAACACTCAAGCTCGTCCTGAGTTGCAAATCCGAAAAGCTCTATCGCGTCCTCCCTGACGGCTAAAAATGTATAAACCGTTGCGTATTCCGCTCCGCTTAGCTCGTTCACAGTATTAAGGGTGGTCTTGCACGCGTAGCCGACCCCTCCGCACTCTATGACCGCCATATCCGGCGTTAAAAGCGAGACCTTGCCGTTCAGGCTGTATATCATTTTCTGTCATCCTTTCCGTCGCGGTATTTCTGATAATCTCCGCTGTTGTACATTATCTTTGAATATTCATTAAAAGCGGCCGAGCTTGCGTAGTGGCCGTGCGTTACCGCAAGCGCAAGGGCGTCGGCGGTGTCGTCGGGCTTGGGAACCTCTTTAAGCCTCAGAATTGAGCGGACCATCTCCTGGATCTGCTTCTTTTCCGCGCGGCCATATCCCACGACCGAGCTTTTCACCTGCAGCGGAGTATATTCATATACCTCGACGCCGCATTCGACCGCCGCAAGCATTATAACTCCCCTCGCCTGCGCAACATCTATGCCGGTGGTGTGGTTGGTGTTAAAAAACAGCTTTTCCATAGAGAGCGCGTCGGGCTTATAAAGGTCGATGATCTCCCGCATGTCGCTGTGAATGGTTAAAAGGCGGCGCGCAAAAGGCTGATCGGGAGTGGTGGTTATTGCGCCGAAGTTTACGACCGAGAAAGCCTTGCCGTTATAGTCGAGTATCCCGAAGCCGACGGTAGCGTATCCCGGGTCTATGCCCAATATCCTCAACGGCCATGCCTCCCCTGCAGATTACAATCACAGTTATTATAGCATACCTGTCAAAAATAATCAAGAGCTATTTAGGCGCTGATTTGGCCAAAGCGGCCATATCAAGAATACAGAAGTCAGATGTCAGAAGTCAGAATTTCAAGGTGTCGCCTATGGCGACGATTTTAAAAATAAAAA
>CANRHA010000141.1 GCA_947630315.1 uncultured Clostridia bacterium | reverse complement strand
ATCGCGGCATATTTGTGAGCCTTCTGCTCCCTGATCTCCGCTCCTTCCGGTGTTACGCCTTCGGGCAGGATCCATGCAGCCTCATAGCCGTGCATATGGTAAACGTTTATCTGCTCTAAAGAAACATATGGAAAATCCCAGCCTATCACCCGAGGGTGTTCTACGCCATTGTCGCGGGCGATGTTGAACACCCAGTTGATGGCGTCTCCCTCGGGATCTTTGCTGATCACCGCGTGTTTTACATACCGAAACCCGGGAACAGTTTCCACGCGAAGGTTTGTGTATGCATCGTCGCAGACGCCCATCTCTTCGCGAAAAAGATTATCAAGAGAACAGTTGAACAGCCCGCAAAGCTCAATGGCCTTATTCATTTCGGGCGTCGACTCGTCAAGTTCCCATTTTGAAACGGTCTGCCGGCTGACTTTAAGCTTTTCCGCCAAAGCCTCCTGCGTAAGTTCTCCGCATATACGCCTCAGGTGCTGCAAATTTTTGCCAAAACTCATAAAACTACCTCCATGTTTTTTACACGGTCATGTATTGATAATAATATATCTCCGTTCAGCCGAAAAGTCCACCACCCGGCGTATGCTTTTTTCCTTGTTCCCGCAACTACAGGTTGCGCTTCTGTTCCCGAAGTATCCCTTCTGATGTCTGATTCTGCTCTTCGTTCGCGCCATACCTTCGAGTGGGAGTGCTGGGAGAGGACTTGTGAGGTATGCCACACCCCGGGGGATAAAAGGTATTCGCTTACCCTCGTATTTTTCCTTACCTTCAGCACCCACATCAACTAACTACTAACAACTATTCTCTAACTACTATCCGGTTCCCACTCCCCCTGCCCCTCCCCTCAAGGGGAGGGGAGCCGCTCTCAGGGACCCTTTCTGCTGAGCCGCACCCCGGGCGAAGCCCGCCCCGCGCGCTTGCGCGCGGGGCCAGCGGCAGCAAAGCTGCCGCTGCGGCGGCTCCGACCGCCGGGGCTTCGCCCGGGGTCTCTGCCACGCAGAAGGTAGCGGGTTTTGCCATGCCGCACCCGGGTCATTTATCCCCACCATGAGCTGCGCAGAAGGTCACGGCATAGCAGAACCCCCTCCCCTCGAGGGGAGAGGCAGGGGGAGGGGTGACTAAAAATAGCATGAGAAAATTTCCGCAAGGAAATTTGCGAATACCTTTTTATAGTGTGTGGACTCACTTTGAATTGCTTTATTATCCAAGGCGCACAATCTACCGGTTCATTTAAGATAGCATTCGCTTGCGAATCCCTTTTCACCACTTGCCGGTAGCCGCGCTCTGTCACGCCCACCTATCAGAGGGGGTTCTGTCCTCTGCCATCTGTTTTCTGTCTTCTACTCGGATAGCATTCGCGTAGCGAATACCTTTTCACATTTAAGCAGCGGTGCCTCACCCTGTCACTCCCGCCCCGGAAAGAGCATTCCGTCTTCTGACATCTGCCTTCTTCCCTCTCTCCACGTCGCCTCCGCGTTTATCTCAAACTGTATCAAGGCGCGTTTTGACCCCTATCCCGCGATCCTTCTCGCCCGCTCGGTAAGTTTTTTGAACCTCTCGTCCTCCCTCGCGGGGTCGAACCATTCCCAACCTGAGTCGGCGGTCATGGCGTAGTAGATCATTCCGCTGTCGAAGCCGTCGATGTTGCCGTCCGCGTCGATCTCCCGTCTGCTGCCGTCGGGAAGCTCTATTACCGACTGCCCCTTGATGTAAACCACCTTCCCGAAGACCGATTCGTCGCCGAAGCTTAGCTTTTCTCCGTCGGGGAAATTTTTCCACTTCTCCGCGTAATCAAGCGCCTTTTCCAGGCATTCATACCCCTTTTCACGCTCGTTTCCGCCGATAAACGCCACCGCCGCCCACAGCTCCATTTTCGCCGCCGCCTGATACAGCGCGGGGTACACCTCCCCGTTGCCCGCGGCCTCCATCAGCCTGATGTTGTAAAGACACCTTCTCGCCCTCGCGTTGGGGTTCATGAAGAAGTGGTAAATCTTTGTGATCTGATGCAAAAGCGCGTGCACGGCGTTGCAGTTTCCTTCAAGGTTCGCCTCGTCATATTTCCCGGCGAGGACAAGCCGCGATTCCTCGGTCTCCCCGAAAATCGAACTGTACCGGGTGATCTTCGTGATACTTTTCCTGATTCCTATGGCGTCGGAGAATATGACCGTGTTGCCGTCGCAGTCCTTTGAGTAGATGTACTTTACCGCGCCGACATATCCGTCTGTCAGGCCGAGGTCCTCATATCTGCGCGTCATTCCGTCGTTTATCGGCATATACCCGCTGCCGGTTCCGGTGTAGTCGGTCAGCTCGTATGAGCTTTTCAGGCCGGATCTGTATATATCCACCTTGACAAGGCCGACGCCGGGTGCAAAGAAGTATGTCCTGCGGCCGCCGCGGTAGGCGTGGCTGCTGCTCATTCCGTCGCAGAGTGTGTCGACCGAGAGACAGTTTTCAAACGCTCCGGCCTTTACTGCGACGCTGCCTGCGTCTTCGCAGGTAATTTTAATTTTGATGGGGTCGCCGTAGTAGCTTCTCACGTCTTCGGTGCTAAAGCCCGGCTTCCACCGATCGTCAAACAGACAGCCTGCCACGTCGGAGAGGATAGAGTAAATGTGATTCGATAAAACTCTTTTGCCAAGTGAGGTGCCGTCGTAGTTTTTCCATTCAAAGCCGTACCGCCTGTTGCCTTCGCCGAGGCAGACCCTGCCGTCAGAATTGTTCGCCCTGAAGCAGTTGAAGAAGTTCCAAAGTCCTACGGCCTCGCAGCCGGGGTTGAGGTTTTGATCGGTCTCGATTATTCTTGTTACGACCGAGCAAACCGCCTCGGAGAACGCCTTTTCATAGGGCGTTTTTGCAAGTTCACAGGCGCGCCTTGCGTACCGTCTTACGTCAGATACCGCCTCGTTGTCCTCTTCGCCGTGGTTGACGACGTAATCCGAGCGGGTTTTAAGTATCATGTCGAGCCAGGAGTTTTCGTCATATTTTTTTCTTACGGCGCGGGTGTTTACGGTCATAACCGCCCGTTCGCCCTTGCAGTACTCCACGCTGACCGTTGTCGGGGCGGCGTAGGCTTCGGGGTTTCCGTCAGCCGAGTATACCCATGCGTTGCCCCTGTGGATAGGCATAAGGCCGCTGCCGCCAACTATTTTATAGGATTCAAGCAGCTTTTTCTCGCTGATCCCGTAGGAGACAAGCTCCTGCATTATAAGCCCCACGCCGCTCTTGAACCAGCTGCGGTAGGCGGCGTCTTTAAGGCGGGAGACCCAGACCTCGCAGCCGCCGAATTTCCCTGCGGGAACGGTTATCTCGGCGCTGTCCGATTCAAAGGTCAGGGTAGAGCCGTCCGAGCAGGAAACGCTTTCACCCGGCCCGATTTTTGCGGTCATCATTCCGTCGCACATAAAAAGGTTTTCTAAAATGCACCCGCTGCGCCAGCTGTAGGAATAAAGCTGCCCCAAGTTGCAGTAATAGTTGTTGACGATCTTTATTCCGTCCGAAAGCGAAAGCTCGTAGGCCGAAGCGGAATTTATCCGATTTTGCTGATCATTCAGAAACTCCTCCGAAAGCGAATCCTCAAAACACTTCTTTTTATTTATGGCGTAGTAATAAAGAGCGTTGTCGGGGTTGAGGATCTTAAGGGCCGAATCGATGGCGTTCAGGGCCTCGTCGGGGTTTTTAAGATCGGCGGCGCTTGCGGCGGCAAGCCACCTGTCGGCGATAGTGAGCCGAAAATCAACGGGGTCGAGCGAGGGGATCTGAACGTTTTTGATATGGTCAAGCCGCGCGTTCCCCCAGAATTTTAAGCTCTCGCGCTCCAAAACCGCGCACATTACCTCGTTGTTTTTGCCGAGCCGGGCGGCCTCCTTTATCCTCTTAAAAAGACCGTCGTTCGTCTCTTCGGGCAGCCACCAGTATCCCCTTATCAGAACGTCGGCGAGAGCGCTGTATTTTTCGGCGCATTCCGGCATGGCGTCGATATCCTTAAGAACGCTTTTATATACCTTTTCAAAGCCGCTCTTTGAGTTTTTGTACTGCCAATCTTTAACTTCTTTTATCTTCTTGCGTATTTTCTGCAACAGTGTGTCGTTCAATTTTTCGTCCATAGCGCAAAGCTCCTTCCGCATTTTCAGTCTGCCGTCGTGGAGCTGCGATTTTACCGTACCCACGGATATCCCCATCAGCCCGGCGATCTGTTCCGCGCTCATATCCTCATAATAATGAAGGTAGATCACCTGCTGTGAGCGCTCGGGGAGTTTTCGCAGTCCGCGGCGCATAAGCTCCGCCTCGTCTTCGGTCATAAGCAGCTGTTCGGGGTCGGTCTCGCCCGAGGGAATGTATTCGAGACCCTCGGTTTCTTCGAGGCTGAGGTAATTTCTGAACCTGAGCGCCATGTTTTTGGCGCAGTTTTTTGCGATCCTTGAAACCCATGCGCCGAACTTTTCGGGGTCTTTAAGGCGATCAAGCTTAAGCCATGCCGCCAAAAAGGCGTCCTGCGCCGAATCCTCGGCAATATGTGCGTTGCGTATAACGGAATACGCCGCCGCACGGACCTTCTTTTCGTTACGCAGTATCAGCTCGTCATAGGCCGTAGGGTCGCCCGCGAGGGTCAGCAGCACCAGCGCGCCGTCAGAACTTGTAAGATGAGGCATATTTTACATCCTTTCGTGAAAGCTTTCACCAATAAGACAGTTTGAGAGGGAAAAACGTTGGGAGGATTTTTAAAAATTATAGCAGGTTTGAGGGGAAGGGGCAAGTAGAAGGCAGAGGTCAGATGGCAGAGGACAGATCGCTCTTTCCGGGGCGGGAGTGACAGGGTACGTCATCGCTGTCTGGGTGTAAAAAGGGATTCGCTGCGCGAATGCTATTTTAAATGAACCGGCACCATTGTGCGCCCTTGATGGTAAAGCAATTCAGCCTGCGGCCACAGGGGGGAACAAGGTATTCGCTTACTCTCATATTATCGTCTACTCTCAGCACCCACATCAACTAACTACTAACAACTACTCTCTAACTACTATA
>CANRHA010000140.1 GCA_947630315.1 uncultured Clostridia bacterium | reverse complement strand
GGATATGCAGGGCGTAGACCTCAGCGCCATGAACCTTTTGGTGGAACAAAGCGAGTCTTAGCCCGCGCTCTCCCCCACCCTTCTGCTCCCGCCCCGCCTTCGCGGCCCCGCCCGTCCGTTCCCCCCAACGGGGGGAACGGACGGCCCGCGCCTGCGGCGCGGGCGGCGCCCCCGCAGGGGGCGCGCGGCGGGGCCGCGAAGGGCGGCGGCGATGCAAAGCCCCCTAAAAAACATTCTCCCCGGAAAATTTCAAAAAAGGCTTGCATTTGCGCAGAAAGTGTGTTATAATAGCCCTTACCGGTTTTCCGGGATATATTAAGGATCCACATAGCACTACTGTCCGGATCGGAACGATGGGCTGCTATTGGTTATACAATCCGATTCGGAAAGGAGTTTTGAAAATGGCTAAAGAAGGCATTCACCCTCAGTACGAGGAGACCACGATAACCTGCGCCTGCGGAAACGTAATTAAGACCCGCTCGACCAAAAAGGATATCAAGGTTGAGATCTGCTCCAAGTGCCACCCGTTCTTCACCGGCAAGCAGAAGCTCGTCGATACCGGCGGACGCGTAGACCGCTTCAACAAGCGCTACGGCCTTGGAAACGAAAAGAAATGATCAGACTAAGAGGGCGCAAAAAAGCCCTCTTTCTGTTTTTTGGGAGGTCAAAATGCCCTACAGAACCGTACGCGCCGAAAGCGAGTTCAGCATAACGGTTGAAAGATCCGAGTTCATAGCAAAAATCGCCCCGGCGTCGACCCCCGAGGAGGCTCAGGCTTTTGTCGATTCGGTAAGAGCGCAGAACCGCAAGGCCCGCCACAACTGCTACGCCTATATCCTCAGAAACGACTTCGGCTCCCGGTTTTCCGACGACGGCGAACCGCAGGGCACCGCCGGTCAGCCGATTTTATCCGCCCTTCAGCACGGCGGCCTTACCGACGCGGCTATTGTCGTCACGCGGTATTTCGGCGGTATCCTGCTCGGCAAGGGCGGCCTTACGCGCACATACGCCGAGGCGGCGGCGGGGGCGGTCTCCTCCGCGGATATCGTGACGATGTGCGAGGCCCGCGAGGTTTCCCTCTCGTTTGAGTACCCCTTTTATGACCGCATTCTGCGCCTGCTCCCCGAGTTCGGCGCAAAGACCCTCTCGCAGGATTTCGCCGACCGCATAGCCCTAAAACTTGCCGTGCGCGAAGAGCTTTGCGAAAGCCTTGCCGAAAAGCTCTCGGACCTCTCAAACGGCCAAATTATCCCCGAGTTTTCCCCGGTTTTGTTTGTTGATTTCTGAACGGTTCGTCAAATTGGCCTATTTTGTTTTCCGAAATTGTGCATCTATACAAAATCTCTCCTTTTGAAAAATTAAAAAGAGGAGATTTTTTGTCTTTTTAGTATAAAAAAGTGAAAGCAAGAAAAGGGGGGCGGTTTTATGGATAAGCTTTGTCCGAGAGAATACACCGAGGCGGCCGAAAGATCGGTGCTGTCGTCGAGCGCGGCATTGAGCGCTAATTCAAAGGGCAGGCTGCGCGATGAGGAAAAATGCCCCTTAAGGACCGATTTTCAGCGCGACCGCGACAGGATCATCCACTGTAACGCGTTTGCGCGCCTCAAGCGTAAAACCCAGGTATTTTTAAACCCCACCGGCGACCACTACCGCACCCGCCTGACCCACACCCTTGAAGTTAGCCAGATAGCGCGCACCGTTTCACGCGCGCTGAGGCTGAACGAGGACCTCACCGAGGCGATTGCTTTGGGGCACGACCTCGGGCATACGCCGTTCGGCCACGCCGGGGAACAGATACTTGACGAGATATCAAAAAACGGCTTCCGCCATTACGAACAGAGCCTGCGCGTGGTGGATCACATTGAAAAGGACGGACGGGGCCTAAACCTCACGCTGGAAGTCAGAGACGGCATACTCAAACACACCGACAGCGTTGCCGACACCCGCGAGGGATATGTTGTAAGGCTCGCCGACGTTATAGCCTACATAAATCACGACATCGAGGACGCGATACGCGCCGGAGTCATCAGAAACGAAGACCTCCCGCCCGAAGCGGTAGAGGTCCTCGGAAAGACGAAATCCGAGAGGATAACTACCCTTGTAAGCTCGCTTATAGAGAGCGGCGCGGAAAACCTCGCCTACTCGCCCGAGGTATTAAAGGCAAAAAACCTGCTCTCCGAGTTTATGTTCAAAAACGTTTACCGCAACCCGGTGTGCAAATCGGAGGAATCAAAGGCAAAAACAATGATCGAGATGATATACCGGTACTTCTCGGAACGCCCCGAAAAGCTGCCGGAGGATTATCTTAAACTCGCCGACAGGTTCGACACCGACACCGCCGTATGCGACTACATCGCCGGAATGACCGACGGCTACTGCACCAACCTGTTCATGAATATATTCGTTCCCAAGGGCTGGGAAAGGGTATAGATCAATAATTCAAGACGGAGAAGAAAATGCGTTTTTCAGCTGATTTTATTCAGAAGATAAAGGACTCCAACAGCATCGAAGACGTCATGCGTTCATATGTGACGCTTAAGCGGACAGGGCACAACCTGAAATGCCTCTGCCCGTTTCACTCTGAGAGAACGCCGTCCTGCACCGTTTACACCGACAACGGAAGCTTTTACTGCTTCGGCTGCGGCGCGGGCGGAGACGTTATAACCTTTATCATGAAGATAGAAAACCTCGGCTACCCCGAAGCGGTAAAATATCTTGCCGACAGGGCGGGGATACCGCTCCCGGACGACGGCTTTACAGACAACGCGGGCCGCGAACGCCAGAGGCTTATAGAGATAAACAAGGCGGCGGCGAGGTTCTTTTACCGCAACCTTAAAACCCCCGATGGCGAAGAAGGCTTAAGGTACTTGATAGAAAAGCGCCGCCTTACGCCCGAAACGATAAAGCGCTTCGGCCTCGGGGTCGCGCCTAACCGCTGGACAAGCCTCAAAAACCACATGCTCTCCAACGGCTTTACCGAGCGCGAGCTTATTGCGGCGAGCCTTTTGAGCGAAAAAAACGGCAGGACGTTCGATTTCTTTGTAAACCGGGTGATCTTCCCGATATTCGACCTCAGAGGGAACGTCATAGCCTTTTCGGGCAGAACGCTTGAAGCCGAACCGAAGGGCGGAAAGTATGTGAACTCAAAGGAAACGGCGCTTTATAAAAAGAGCAGGACCCTCTTTGCGCTCAACTTTGCAAAAAACGTGTCGGTGAAGTCCAAAAGGCTCATACTCTGCGAGGGAAACGTAGACGTTATTTCCCTGCATCAGGCGGGATTTACCGAGGCGGTGGCGACGTGCGGCACCGCGATGACCCCAGAGCACGCAAGGTTGATGTCTCAGTACTGCGACGAGGTAGCTATCTGCTACGACGCCGACGAGGCCGGGCAGAAGGCCACGCGCAACGCGATATCGATATTAAACGCCGCCGGGCTTGACGCAAAGGTGGTAAGGGTATCGGGAAACGGCGTAAAGGACGTCGACGATTATCTCAGAATATACGGTCCCGATCACTTCAGCGTTCTTTTACAGGGTTCGGAAGGCTCCACCGACTACGCGCTTTCAAATGCAAAAGCGGGGCTCGATCTGACCGCCGAGGCCGGCAGGGTCGAATACTTAAAAAGGGCGGTCGGCGTTCTCGCCTCGGTCGAAAACACAATAGAGCGCGAGGTTTACATATCAAAGGTCGCGTCGGAACAGAATATCCCCAAAGAGGCGGTAAAAAACGAGATAGAATCGCTTTTAAGGCGGCGCATAGGCCAGCAGAAAAAGCGGGAATGGTCAAGGATAACCTCGCCGGCAAGGCGCGACGACATAAACCCCGAGGCAAAAGATCACCCGAAACAGGCAAAGGCCGAGGAGAACATAATCGCCTACCTTTACCTTCACCCCGACGGCGCCGCGGAGATATTTTCCGCCCTTAAGCCGGACGAGCTTTGCACATCATTTTACCGCAGGGTATATGAAAAGATGAAAAGCTGCTTTGAAAACGGCGAGGATTACAGCTTAGGTGCGCTCGGCGGCGAATTTTCAGCCGATGAAATGGGCAGAATATCAAGTATTCTTGCCCGTTCAAGGGATATACCGGTGGACAAAGACGTTCTTGACGACTGCATAAAGCTTTTAAAGAACGACTCCGCGGCCGCCGACACATCGAACATGACCGAAGAGGAGTATAAAAAGTACATACTCGAGCTTCAGAGGTCGAAGATAAATCAGGCATAAATTTTTTGGAGGCAACAGAATATGAACGAAAAGAAAGTTACGATCGAAGGACTGCTTGAAGCGGGCAAGGCAACAGGCAAGCTCACCACAAAGGAAATAACCGAAGTCCTTGAGGAGATGGACTACGACGTTGAGAGGATAGACAGCTTTTATGACGCCTGCGCCGCCAACGGCATCGAGATCATCGACGATATCGTCATGGAGGACGACAGCCTTGAAGACCTTATGGAGCTTGACGACGCGATAATCGACGGCGAGCACAACCTTGAAGACGACTACGACGAATCGGTTTCGGACGCAAGCGCAAGCGACGACCCGGTTAAGATCTACCTCAAAGAGATAGGCAGGGTGCCGCTTCTCACCCCCGAGGAGGAGATAGAGCTTGCCCAGAAGATGAAGGACGGCGACAAGGACGCAAAAAAACGCCTCGCCGAGGCAAACCTAAGGCTTGTCGTTTCTATAGCAAAGCGCTATGTCGGCAGAGGAATGAGTTTTCTCGATCTTATTCAGGAGGGCAACCTCGGGCTTATAAAGGCAGTGGAAAAGTTCGATTACACCATGGGCTTCAAGTTCTCTACCTACGCTACATGGTGGATAAGACAGTCGATCACCCGCGCGATAGCCGATCAGGCCAGAACTATACGCATTCCCGTTCACATGGTTGAAACGATAGCTAAGGTAAAAAAGACCACCGGCCAGCTTTTGCATCAGAACGGCAGAGACCCCTCCGCAGATGAAATAGCTCAGGCGCTCGACATGCCGGTAGAGAGGGTCAGGGAGATCCTGAGAATAGCTCAGGACCCTGTTTCGCTCGAAACGC
>CANRHA010000139.1 GCA_947630315.1 uncultured Clostridia bacterium | reverse complement strand
CCCAGAGGCCGTGGAGGTTGCAGTAAGCGTAAATTTTGCACTCGGGCATATAGGGGAAGCGGACCTCGGTGGACTGCTCGGGGGCGAGAATGACCTTTGTCTCGCGATTTCCGCAGACCTGAGATATCCACATAATATAATGCTCTTTGGTCATGGGGTGTTCGACCGAGCCGACCCTTACGACAAGCTCGCCGTCGTTTACCTCTACATAGGGAACATGCTTTTCGACGGCGGCGTCGGTGGAATTGGCGGTTAAAATTTCGGGCTTTTTGCCGCAGCAGGTGACGTTGGCAAGGTTTCCGAGCTCATCGGTGATAACGTTTCCGCAAACGGAACATTTTGCATAGCTGAAATACTCTTTCATATCAGGTTCTCCTTTGTTGTCATGATCGGGGGCGGCCCCGTGAAAAGCAAGCCCGTTTTTTACGGCGCCTTTCTTATTTGATTATACGTTTTTCGGTCGGGAATGTCAAGACCGATACCAGAGGACAGATATCAGAGGACAGAAGTCAGAATTTCAAGGCGTAACCTTGGGAGGTAGATTTGAATACAGTAAATAAAGCAGGAAGAATATATATCGAATGATTTATGTTACTTCCCATTATCCGCCCCCTGTAGTTTATTTATTTTATCTTGACAAGCACGAAAATTAAGTATAAAATATAAGGGCAAATTCAGACAAAGGATGTGAGACAATGGACGCAGGCAGTAATACGCCCGCAGTACCGCGAGGTATCGTGACAGCATGGTCGGGCAGAGCGCGCATTGTCGCGTCTGTTTGTCTTTGCTGATCTATGAGCCTCCGCGGTTATGAAAATTTCATAACAAGGAGGAATCAACCGTGGAACAGACGCCGCTTCTTGACGTTGTAATGAACCTCTACAGGCAGCGCAAGCTTGTAGAACTAAAGGCGATACTCAGCCAGCTGAACCCGGCGGATATCGCCAACATTATTGAAAGCGCCGACGGCAGAGACGTTATTGCGCTTTTCAGGCTCCTGCCGAAGGAGCTTGCAACCGAGTCTTTTGCCTATATCGATTCGGAACAGCAGGAACAGCTTATCCTTGCGTTCACCGACCGGGAACTCCGCGAGGTGATAGACGAACTGTTTCTTGACGACACCGTAGACCTTATCGAGGAGATGCCCGCAAGCATCGTAAACAGGATCCTCAAAAACACCGACGCAAAAACCCGCGCGCAGATAAATGAACTTTTGGCCTACCCCGACGACAGCGCCGGCAGCCTTATGACGCCGGAATACGTTTATTTAAAAACGGATATGACGGTAGAAGAATCTTTTGAAAAAATAAGGGCGGTAGGCGTTGTAAAAGAGACCATCTATACCTGTTATGTGACCGAAGAAAGAAAACTTGTGGGCGTTGTTTCGCTTTTGGATCTTCTTACGGCCTCTTACGAAACAGTCATCGGCGACATAATGGACACAAACGTGATCTCGGTGCACACAAAGGACGATAAAGAAGTCGTCGCGACGACTCTTGCAAAATACGACCTTCTGGCCATACCGGTGGTCGACGGCGAAAACCGCATCGTCGGAATAGTGACCGTAGACGACGCCATGGACGTACTCCAGGAGGAAAACACCGAGGATATCGAAAAAATGGCGGCCATCGTGCCGACAGACAAGCCATACTTCAAAACCGGCGTTATCGAAACGTTCTTAAAGAGGATACCCTGGCTTCTGCTCCTTATGATCTCCGCAACGTTCACGGGAATGATAATAACCGGCTTTGAGGATAAACTCGCAACAAGCGTTGTGCTGACGGCGTTTATACCGATGCTGATGGACACGGGCGGCAACGCCGGCGGACAGGCGAGCGTAACCATTATACGCGGCCTCTCCCTCGGGGATATCGAGCTGAGAGACGTCTGGTCGGTCATCTGGAAAGAAATCAGGGTCGCGGTGGTGTGCGGCGCCTGCCTTGCAACGGTAAACTTCGGCAAAATGCTGCTTGTAGACAAGCTTTTGCTCGGAAACAGCGCGATAAGCGTGACTGTCGCGCTGGTGGTGTGTCTTACAATGATAGTCGCGGTATTCATCGCAAAGCTTATAGGGTGCTCGCTGCCGATACTTGCCAAAGCCGTGGGCTTTGACCCGGCGGTAATGGCGAGCCCGTTTATCACTACCATCGTCGACGCGGTGACGCTTCTGGCGTATTTCATGATTGCCCAAGCGCTGCTGCATATATAGTATAGCGGGGAATGCGGTGAAGCGGGATTTGTACAGGTGAGAAAAAACGGTTGAAAAACGTGTTATAGTCTCGCCCTATGATATGGAAAATCTATCGAGCACAAATCTCCCTTTATCGAGAGAATATACAGGGAAATAGGATACGGTAAATTCCGGTTTATCTGTGAGATGAATTTAATACGCGCGCTTCTATACGCAAAAAGCAGGCGGTTCTTCACCTGCTTTTGCTGTTTTATGCGGGGAGAGGTGGTTTGACATGGGCGCTTTTGGGGGTGTTCCTACACAGGGCGCCTGCGAGTCCGTACCCCGGGCGAAGCCCGCCCCGCGCGCCTGCGCGCGGGGCCAGCGCGCCGCAGGCGCGCTGCGGCGGCCCGAAGGGCCGCCGGGGCTTTGCCCTGCCAGAGGTCAGATGTCAGATATCAGAAAACAGATGAAGGTAGGAGCGAGTGTGGCGGATAGCAGGAGCTTGCGGTAGGAGCAGAAGGTAGCGGCAACGGTGGCAGAGGGTTTCGACTTGCCCGTTCGCTCTCATCTTTTCGCAAGCCCGGTAAATGCTTTTCTGTCTTCTGACATCTGCCCTCTGTCTTCTGCTCGGATAGCATAAGCGCCCCGCCGCGAACACCTTTCCATCAATGTGTCGTAGCCGCACTTTGTCACTCCCGCCCCGGACGGAGCATTTTCTGATTTCTGATTTCTGATTTCTGCCCTCTGTCCTGCACCCGCGCCCTGCATTTTCATAGTGCAACTCGGTTATTTTTTGCCCTTTCGGAGTCGAAATATAGTGCAAATGGCAGGAATTTTGCATAAATTTAATTTCGCCCTTGCATTTTTCCCGCCGATGTACTATAATGTACAGGACAAAAAATTTTAAGGAGTGCTGATAAATGACCCTAAAGGAGCTTTCCCGCGCGGAACTTTCAGACTTTCTTTCAGAGCAAAAAACGCTGCTCGATGATTTCAAGAAAAAAGGACTCAAGCTCGATATGTCAAGAGGCAAACCTTCGCCCGAACAGCTTGACCTCTCAAACGAAATGCTGACCCACTGTCTCGACGGCGACCATATCTCGGAAAACGGCGTGGACTGCCGCAACTACGGCGTTCTCGACGGAATTTATGAGGCAAAACGCCTCTTTATGAAGATGATCGGCGTGGGCAGATGGGAGATCATTATTGGCGGAAACTCGAGCCTTCAGATGATGTACGACGCCCTCGCAAAAGCCATGCTCCTCGGCGTAAAGGGCAGCCCTAAGCCCTGGTGCAAATGCGATAAGGTAAAGTGGCTCTGCCCCGCCCCGGGCTATGACAGACACTTCGCCATATGTGAGGCGTTCGGCATTGAGATGATAACCGTTCCGATGCTCGCCGACGGCCCCGATATGGATATGGTCGAAAAGCTCGTGTCCGAAGATGAGGCGATCAAGGGCATATGGTGTGTTCCGAGATTCGCAAACCCCACCGGCGTTGTTTATTCCGATCGCGTTATAACCCGCCTCGCCAACCTTAAGCCTAAGGCTGTCGATTTCAGGATCTTCTGGGATGACGCATACTGCGTTCACAGCCTGACCGACAACGTTCCCAACATCTTAAATATTCTTGATGAATGCAAACACGCCGGCAATCCCGATATGGTGCTTATTTTTGCATCTACATCAAAGATCAGCTTCCCCGGCGGCGGCGTTGCAATAGTCGGCGCAAGCGAGGAGAACATCAACTTTATGAAGGAACAGATGTCCTACCAGACAATCGGCTATGACAAGCTGAATCAGCTAAGACACGCGAAATTCTTTAAGACGTACGAGGGCATTTTAGAGCACATGAAGAAGCACCGCGACATCATCAAACCCAAGTTTGACGCGGTTTTAGAGGCCCTTGACCGCGAGCTTGCCCCCATAGGCGCGGGCAGCTGGTCGAGACCTGAGGGCGGATATTTCATCAGCTTTGACGGCGAGCCGGGCACCGCAAAACGCATCGTCGCGCTCTGCAAGGAGGCGGGCGTAACCCTCACCGGCGCCGGCGCAACCTTCCCCTACGGCGTCGACCCCGAGGACAAGAACATCAGGATAGCGCCGACCTACCCCTCCCTTTCGGAGCTGAAGTCCGCGATCGAGATCTTCTGCGTCGCGGTAAAGGTCGCCACGGCGGAAAGGCTGCTTGAAGGATAAACCGATGATGCGGCCGACAAATACGGCCTGACCGTAGAGGAAATAAGCATTATCTGGATGAACTACTATTCATATTGAGGTTGACTGATTAAAACTGCCCCCTCCGAAGGCTTTCCATCGGAGGGGGTTCTGCGTTTAACGAGGGTGTCCTGCTACCCGCCACCCTTGTCCTCACGGGTCTGATTTCTGATATCTGACATCTGTTATCTGCCACTACCCCGGGCGAAGCCCGCCCCGCGCGCAGGCGCGCGGGGCGGGCTTCGCCCGGGGTGCGGCAGGAGCAGGGAGCCGCGTTCACGCACCAATAAACTCCCCGGCGCGACGGAGCAAATGAGCGGCGGTATAAAACAGGACATAAAAATGCCGCCGCAAACGATATGGAGCTTGCGGCAAAGCGGGGTCCCCGCAAAGCGCAGCTTTGTGGGGAAAAAGGCGGAGCAGCGTAGTGAGTGGTGACGCCTGAAATTTAAGCAAAAAAGGGCGTCACAAGCGATACGGAGCTTGCGGCAAAGCGGGGCCCCCGCAAAGCGCAGCTTTGTGGGGAAAAAGGCGGAGCAGCGTAGTGAGCGGTGACGCCTGAAATTTAAGCAAAAAAGGACGTCACAAGCGATACGGAGCTTGCGACGCCGTGGCAGGGGCAGTAAGATTCGAACTCACGGCACGCGGTTTTGGAGACCGCTGCTCTACCAACTGAGCTATACCCCTA
>CANRHA010000138.1 GCA_947630315.1 uncultured Clostridia bacterium | reverse complement strand
GCGGAAGAGGAGCGCGCGGGCAATGGAGACGCGCTGGCAAACGCAATTATACTGATGATACCGACCGCGTTTTTGTTCAGCTGCACCGACTCGTTCATCACCGATAGGCTTCACACCGAGAGATTGGCCGATAAGGCCGTATGCTTTTTGGCAAGCTACATTTTACAGGCGGCGATCGCGGTCATCTGCTTTGACGTGACCGATTGGGGCGCTGTGATGAGTTCGGCGGCAACGCCTATTTTCTCGATCTGGATATTCGGCGGGCTTGCGTACATGACGGTAATGATGTTTAAAGACGATTCGGTCACCGGCGGGTTCAACGTTTTGGTAAACCGCGTGGTCGGGGTGATGATGTCGCTGATCTACGCGCTGTTTATCGAGATGGTGAAGATGCTCATACTCGTCATGCTGTTTTCCGTGGCGATGCACGGCGTAAACTTCCTGCTCAGTTCTGTGGGCCTCGGCTGGATAATCGCGAAGGCCGGCATACTCTTAGCGGCGGTTTATATCGTCATGAACAGGCTTTTAAACAAGGCGTCGGATTTTCTGTCCGAAAAATTCATGCGCGCAGTCACCGCAGGCACCGACGCCCCGTACCGCAAGACCTTCACCGGCGAGCTTTTCTGCTTTGCTGCCTGCATTATAACAATGGTTTGCATATTGAGAATGTAAAAAAATTTGGCGAAAAAATGTATTTTGAAGATAAAACGGGGTAAAAAATTTTCCGCCTATCCTCTTGATTTTTTCGCCGAGATTCGGTATAATATACTCAACGAGCGGCAGAATGCGTAAGTCCAGTTTTGGGCTTGCGCATTATTTTTTTGCGCTCACGGAGGTTTTTATGGAAAATAATCAGTCATTTTTGGCGACGGGGAGCCTCGGCAGGCTGATGGCCGGGTACTCGCTTCCCTGCATCATATCCCTTTTAGTCGGCGCGCTTTATAATATCGTAGATCAGATATTTATAGCCAACGCCTCTTATCTCGGGTCCTTCGGGAACGCGGCAAATACCGTTGTTTTCCCGCTTACAGTAATAGCTCTCGCGATCGCCGTGATGATAGGCGACGGCTGCTGCGCCTATGTAAGCCTCAGCCTCGGTCGGGGCGACGGGCCGAGCGCATCAAACAGCGTCGGCCTTTCGGTCGTCATGACGCTGATAAGCAGCGTTTTACTCAGCGCGCTGTACCTTATTTTTTCGGATAAAATTATAACCGTCTTCGGCGGAACGGTAAACGCGGAGACGTTCAGAATGTCGAAAGAATACTTTTTCTGGATCTCTCTCGGCATACCCTTTTACATGTTCGGGCAGGCCATGAACCCGGTAATACGCGCCGACGGCAGCCCTAAGTTCGCCATGGTCTCTACCCTTGCGGGCGCGGTCATTAACATAATACTCGACCCCGTTTTCATATTCGGTCTTAAATGGGGAATGACCGGCGCGGCCGTGGCGACGGTTATCGGCCAGATAGCAACGGCCGTTCTCGCCGCCGTGTACATGTTTAAAACAAAATCGGTAAAACTTGGCCGCGAGAGCTTCAGGTTCAGCTCAAAAACAGTTTCAAAGACGCTTTCTCTCGGGATATGCAGCTTTTTGTCTCAGGTCTCGCTTGTCGCGGCGATGGCGGCGATCAGCAACATGATAAGAAAATACGGCGCCGAGGACCCGATATTCGGCCAGGAGGCTTACGCGCAGATACCCATGGCGGTGGTCGGAATAGTGATGAAATTCTTCCAGATAGTTATTTCCATCGTCGTCGGCATGGCGGCGGGGTGTATACCGGTGGTCGGCTACAACATGGGCGCGGGCCGCAAGGACCGTGTAAAGGGGCTGTTTACGCGGCTTCTGATCTGCGAGGCCGCTGTAGGCGCGGCGGCGCTTCTGATAGTTGAAATTTTACCGCGCGGGCTTATCGGGATATTCGGCGCGGCGAACGAGAGCGGATACTACGCCGATTTCGCGGTCAGAGCGTTCAGAATTTACCTCTGCATGATAGTTTTTGCATGCGTCAACAAGGCCGCGTTTATTTTTCTTCAGGCGATGGGCAGGGCTGCCGCCTCAACCGCCCTATCGATGATAAGGGAGATAGTTTTCGGGGTCGGCTTTGCGCTTATCCTGCCGGCGTTCTTCGGTCTTGACGGCGTTCTGTACTCGATGCCGGTATCGGACATTCTGACCGCCGCGGTGTCTGCCGCAGTCATTGTGAAAACGTATGGGGAGCTGGATCAGGTATTAGAGGGGTAGATGATAGAATTTAGAGCGATCTGTCAGGGCTTGCGGGGAGATGAAAGCGAGCGGGTAGATCGTAACCCTCTGCCGTCGTTGCCGTCACTCTCTGCGCATATCGCAAGTATCTGCTATCCGCCGCCCTTGTCCTCCAAATCAGAAGACAGAGGACAGAAATCAGAAGTCAGAAAAGCTTTTACAGGGCTTGCAGGAAGATTAGAGCATGTGCACACGTCTGAACCCTCTGCCATCGTTGCCGTCACCTTCTGCGCATATCGCAAGTACCCTGCTATTCGCTGCCCTTGTCCTCCAACCTCTGATATCTGTTTTCTGACTTCTGATCTCTGCTAAGGGCCCCGGGCGAAGCCCCGGCGGCCCCGCAGGGGCCGCCGCAGCGGCAGCTTCGCTGCCGCTGGCCCCGCGCGCCCAGCGCGCGGGGCGGGCTTCGCCCGGGGCCTGCGGCTACGCAGAGACCCGGTCAGGAGCACCAAAAGCCGGCATGAAGCAGCGCACCCACATCAGGAGCACACACCGCCCCATTCCCGCCCTTGCCGCCATGTGTCTTTCTGCAAATCAACAAGAAATCCCGCCGAATTTCAAAAAAATCCAGCGGGGATATTTTCTGCGGTCAGGCTTGGGGCGCCCACCCCGGCCTCACATATACCTCAACAAATCCGCCCTCCGATTCGGCGTACTTTGTCCAGCCGGCTCCGTTAAGATACGGCATGGCCTTTTCGGTCAGGGGGTCCTGCGTGCTGAAAATGCAAAAATCGTACCCGTCAAGCCCCGGCATTCCGATCACCTCGCCGGTCACGCTCATCTCAAAACAGCCCTCGTCAAGCTCGTAGACCTCGTCGCGGTTGGCGGCGTGGGGCAGGAAGAACGCGTTCACCAGCGCCGAACCCTCCTCGGGAACCGAAGTTATGCACCTGTCGGCGCTGAGGTAATAGCTTTTTGCGTCGCGGTATTGTTTGATATACGATAACTTCGGCGACGCCATTGAGACCGTGAATATTACAGACATCGCCGCCGCGGCCGCCATAAGCGTATTTTTTTGATTTTTTGTGATCTCCGAGGCGTTCACGACCGAAAGGTATATAAGCAGGCAGGACGGCCCGAAAATGTACTGAAAACCTATGTCCGCCGCATAGCCGTACCCGGCCCCTATTATCAGGTTCATTATCAGGTACGGGATCATCAGGAGATACCTGTGCAGCTTTTTGGTCAAAAACGGCAAAAACATCAGCGGGAGCATTGTTTCAACAAAGAACAGCAGGGTGTTCTGACTCAGCAGCAGGCTCATCAGATATCCCGGGTCTACGATCGCGTTTTTGATAACTCCCCATATTCCCGAGCCGTGATCGGTCATGAGAATGCCGAGGCGGGTAGCGGTCATGTAATCGCCGTCGCCGTGGCCGGTCAGCCATTTCATGATGACGACGAAATACAGCCCCGCCGCCATGGCGGCTATAACGCCGTGTTTCTTTTTTAATCTGGTCCACGTTGCCGCAAAGTACAGGGCGACGCATATAACATACAGTGGGGCGTCCTCTTTTACGGCGCAGACCAGTACGGACATGATGTAAAAAAGCGGTATTTTTTCCGAATCGGCGGCGTAAAGCAGCCACATAAGAAGCGTAGGTAAAAGCGCGTTTTCATGGAACTGAAAGTAGCAGGGCAGGACTATCCCCGCGCAGAACGTATAGATAAGGCATGTGCAGACAAGGGGCAAGCCCTTAAAGCCGTGCCTTTTTGAGATCATATATAGGGGAATAACCCCGGCCGAGGCAAACAGCGCCTGTATAACAAGAAGCGTCTCGCCCCTCGGAAAAAGAGCGTAGATAGGCGTAAGAAGATAGAAAATAAAAGAGCCGTGGACCTGAAAATGAGACATCACGCGGTCTCTTTCACAGGTTATAACGGCGTTGAGGTGCTCCTTAAGCGAGTGGAACGTCTGCACAAAAATGCCCATGTCAAAACATGACGTGCCGAAGCATTTGTGAACGGCGACGGTAGTTGAGGCTATGAAGATAAAGACCGCCGCAGCAGCTGCGAATACGACAGCCTTTTCGGGCATGTCGCCGCGCGCGCGGTCATCAGAAACGGGGGCTTTGGGTTCCTTACGGTTGATATCATTAAAAGAACAGGCGGTAAAAACGGCCGCTACCGCCCCTGCCGCCGCACAGGCGTAAAAATTCCCGCTATGCCATACGGAGGTAAGCGAAAACGCCGCCGCCGAAATTATCAGCAGGGAATTATCTATTCGGCGAAGCTTTTTCGAGAAGATCCTGAAAACAAGAGAGATCCACAAAAATACAACTGCCGTCCAGATGAGCTTGGGCAGCGGTTGAAATTCGGCGGTGAAATTCTGCCAGTTTTCTACGGGGGAGATGCCGCGGACGCGTGCAAGGACGTTCTGAACCGCCGACACGGCAAAAAACGAGCTGAAAAGCCTCATAAAAAGGCCCTCGGGCAGCCCGTATTCCTTAAATTCGGTTTGCAGTTTTTCAAGCGCCTGCCTCAATTCCTCGCCCCCTCGTACTGAGTATAGCCCATCGCGCGGGTAAAGTCAATCGGCATGGGGAAAGTTAAGAGAAAATTAACGTAGAAGATGGGGGATAGAAGATAGAGGATAGATATTAGAAGATAGAGCGCTCTACCGAGGGTTTGCAAAAGAACAAGGGTGCGCGGGTAGAACGTGGGCGCTGACTTGCGAGGGAGTGCCGCGCCGCGGGGGGTAAAAGGTATTCGCTTACCTTCATATTATCCCAGCCCTCGAGACCTCATCAACTAACTACTAATAACTACTCTCTAACTACTATCCGCTCATGCTATTTTTAATCACCCCACCCCCGACCCCCTCCCCTCGAGGGGAGGGGGAACTGCGAGGCTGTGGACTTTTGCGTA
>CANRHA010000137.1 GCA_947630315.1 uncultured Clostridia bacterium | reverse complement strand
GAATACGTTTGGCGCAGCGTCAAAGCCAAAGGTCTTTACCGCCATTCTATACATAGCCTTTGCATGGATCCTGTCGTGCCAGACAAAACGTCTAAGTACCTTTCGCAACGACCATTCCTCGTCATAGCTGCCAAGGCAGACTGCGCGCTTCAAAAAATCCGGCCGGTTTTCAAGAGCTGCAAATCCGCGCTCTCTGCATTCCAAAATCGTGCCTTCATTATCCGCAGGAACGCCAATTTCTCCAAAATAATACTCGTTGACGTTTTTTGTATGCTCGTACATCTCAAACGCCGTGCGAGGAACCTGCCCGTAGAATGTCTTTCTGCCCGGCAGACAGCTTTTATTTTTATCGGGTATTGCCTGATACAGCGTCAAAAAATCCTGCGCTGATTTTAGGGTGAGCGCTTTCAATTCCGCATATTCGGTTAGGCTTAGTTCTTTCCTTTCCGAATCAAAGATGACGTCGGAATCGGCGTCGGAAACAGTCAGCTCGGATCGCTTTTCCTGAACTATTTCAAGCTCAAAAGAGTCCGGCACAACACCGCCCTTCCAGCTGATATAAGACCTTATTTCAGCAGGCATTTTCTCAAGAACCGAATCCCTGGAGGCCCCTCGTGTAAAGGCTCCGACAAAGGCATCTGCAAATAAAAGACTGTCGCCGCCGTTGTGCTCCCATACGCAGAATATTTTCATTAGGAATCCCTCCTTACAAACATCGATTTGTCGAACAGCCGCCCCCCGCGGCCTCTGTGAAAACATCTATCTTTCTGCCGCTCTATACATCTCACGAAATATATCCGGGTTGATTTTCCTCCGCGTCTGCCGGCTTCTTATTCCCAAATTCCATATTTGCAAATACCCGCTCCATGCGGCTGTCGGGGTAAACGTCGTCTATAACGCTCCAAAAGGCGTTCTGAGGCGGGTCTCCGCCGATCCGCTGAGACCACCTTGCAAGCGCTATGCCCGTTATTACCGCGTCGACGGCGATAAATGCCGCGAGCGCGCAGGTGATAATTTTTCCGGCGCGGTTCGGTATTTTAAGTATCAGTTTTGCGGCCCGAGGGTAGAGGTCCTTTATCCAGAGCACGCCGAGCACTCCCCAGAATACCGAGTATGCAAAGCAGATCCTGCCGTTTATGTTCAGCGGCATGTCGCTGTAATCCCAAGAACGCGATCCCAAAAGAAGCTCCTGGCCGAACGAGCAGAGGTATTCAAGCGCGCTTCCGACGACAAATCCGCCGACAAACGACCAAATATATCCCCTGTTGCGGAATTTATACAGAGTAAGCGTAAGCAAGACCGCCCCCGCGCCGTAAAGCAGGTTGAGCGGGCCGTATATAAGTCCGCGCCGGCTTTCAAGATATCCCCTTGTGAGGTAGCACCAGATCATCTCGATAATTACCCCGGCAAAGCTCCCGACGATCAGCAAAAGAAGCAGCTTATATATGTTCATGCCCCGAGCGAAGTGGTCTTTGCGCTCCTCCTCGAGATCTATGGCGCCGTTCGGCGGAGGGTTGAACGCGGAGAGCTTTCCGCGCTTTACGCTCCTTTTGGTATCTCTTGTGCGCGATTTAAGCTCGTCTTCCATGGCCGAAACCGCCTGAGCAGATAAAAACAGACTGTGCGCGGTCCTGCGCAGGGTCTCTATCTCCTGATCCGCCCCGGCTATGCAATCGCCGTCGGGCCGTTTATTTTCGGCATTTTCGGCAAGGGGAATGTAATATTTTTCACCGAGCTGCTTTTCAAGCGTCTTTGCGGTACAGGCGACCGCCTCGCTGAGGTCTTCTATATCCCGGGAAAGGACCTCGCCTGTTTCGTTTATATTGTCCGTCATATTAAAACTCCTGAGATTTTTTATCAGTATAGCATATCCCGCGGGATAATGCAAGGAGGGGATGTGGCCGGGAGGGGGAGCGTCCATTCCGCACGCATTATTTGCAGTATTTAAAAACGTCGCCGAAGGCGACACCTCTAAGTTCTGACATCTGACTTCTCGCTTCTGTCTTCTGACGTGTCCGCTTCGGCCACATATCTATCCTCCAAACGCTTGCATTCCCCCTCGTAATATGGTACAATTCTATTTTGAACACCATAATATGTCTACAGGGGGAAGCCGATGAAACACCAAGCCAAAAAATTCAGGCCGGAGGTTTTGCTCCAAATTACAGCCGTCACGGTCCTGCTTGCATTTATAATCTTCTCGTTCGTTCTTTTTGTGAGGGAGAACCGCCGGCGGATCATCGAGCAGAACAACGACTTTATCGCCGAGGTCACTCAGCTTACGGCGCGGCGAATGGACGATATCCTCGATATGTCTCAGCGCAGCACCGAGCTTATAGCCCGCCTTTATTCCGAGGTAATGGATACGCCGAGCATAAGCGCCGACGTTTTGACCGAGATGGCCGATAAGTCAATGTTTGATTATGTCGAATTTATCAACGCCGATGGCGTAGATCTTCACTCCGACGGGCGCACGGCGGATCTGTCGGACCGCGAATACTTTATAAACGGCATGGCCGGCGAAAGCGGCAGATGCGTAATTCACAATTCAAGGATCACCAACGAGACCCTTCTTATCTTTTATACTCCTTTTTATTATGACGGAGATATAATCGGCGTTTTAAGCTGCATTCTGCGCGGCGACACCGTTTACAGCCTTTTGGAATCGGATTATTACGGAAGGCAGGGCAGCACATATCTGCTTGAACGCAACGGCGACATAATCCTGACCGTCGGCGGCGCTAAAGACGCCGTAAACCTGCCCCAATATCTGAGGGATACGGAAAAGGTGAGCGAGAGCGACCTAAATAAGCTCAAAGAGGCCCTTGATATATCGAACGACGTAGACTACAACTCGTTCAACTATAAGGGCGCGAGCGGCGAGGGAAGCGCCTTTGCAACGGTCATAGACAACGGCAGATGGGTGCTCGTCCAGAGCGTTCCGTCCGCTATGACCGCGGATATGACAAAAAGCGCCAACGAGTCCGGAGTCCGTCTCGAAATAATGCTGATAGGCGCTTTTGCGGCCTACCTCGTATATCTTGTCGCCAAAAACCAGCTCCAGAAAAAACGCCTCGTAAACGAAAATCAGGAAATGTCTAATATTGTTGAGGCGACTACCCGCCTCTTCACAAGGTTCTCGCTTGTAGATTTTAAAAACGACACCTACGAATACCTCGAGCACAAGCACATCGGGGCGCCGCAGAAGGGCGCGTATACCGATCTGAGAAAATACCTCAGCGAAAAATACGTCGCCGAGGACAACGCTCAGGACATGAACGAGATAATCTCGCCCGAATACGCAAGGAAAAATCTCACCAAAAACGTTCCGTATCTCCAGTTTGAATACGAGATCGACGTTTCGGGCCGCAGATGGGAAAACATGTCCATAATCTGCCTTAAAAGAGACAGAAAGGGCGTTCCGGTCACGGTACTTTACGCTATGCAGGACGTCACCGCCCTTAAGGAGCGCGAAAGCCGGATAAGAATGGCGCTGAAAAATTCTACCGAGGCCGCCGAGGCCGCAAACCGCGCAAAATCAGACTTCTTGGCGAGAATGTCTCACGACATACGCACGCCGATGAACGCGATAATGGGAATGACCGCCGTTGCGGCGATGCACATCGACGACAAGGAAAAGGTCTCCGACTGCCTCGGCAAGATCACCGTTTCAAGCAAGCATCTGCTTGCGCTTATAAACGACGTTCTCGATATGTCTAAGATAGAGAGCGGAAAGGTCTCCCTCTCGGAGGAGCCGTTCAGCATGGCCGATATGGTAGAGAGCGTCGTCACGATAATAAAGAATCAGGTAAAATCGAAGAACCAGGAACTGAAGGTCCACATAAACGACATAGAACACGAAAACGTTATCGGCGACACCTTAAGACTGAGGCAGGTGTTTGTGAACATTCTCGGAAACGCGGTAAAATTCACCCCCGAGGGCGGCTCTATAATCTTCTCTATACGCGAGTGCACGTCGAGGATACACGGAATGGCGTGCTTTGAATTTATCTGCGAGGACAACGGCATAGGAATGGACGAGGAGTTCTTAAAAACCGTATTCGACCCGTTCAGCCGTTCAAAGCAATCGGCGAATATCGAGGGCACCGGCCTCGGAATGCCGATCACCCGAAACATCGTAAGAATGATGAGCGGCGACATAGAGGTAGAGAGCAAATTGGGCGTAGGCTCAAAGTTCACGGTCAAAATATTCCTGAAGCTTCAGGAGATAGGAGACGAAGACGTGGGCGAGCTTGCCGACCTTAAGGTACTTGTCGCCGACGACGACGGCGATTCCTGCACGGCAACCTGCGACATACTCGGGGCGATAGGAATGAAAGCGGAGTTTGTTCTTAGCGGCGCCGAGGCGGTAGAAAAAATTGTTAAAGCAAAGGAAAATCAGGACGGCTACTCGGCGGTTATACTCGACTGGAAAATGCCGGGAATGGACGGCGTTGACACCGCAAGAGAGATACGCAGGCGCGTGGGCGACGACCTCCCGATAATAATCCTCTCCGCGTACGATTGGACGGATATCGAGGCGGAGGCCCGCAGCGCCGGGGTCCAGACATTTATAGAAAAGCCCCTGTTCCGCTCTCGGCTGATCTATGCGCTGAAATCGGTCCTCTCAAAATCGGAGGAAAACAGCAACCCCGTAACCGGCGGGCTTGAGAGCGTGAGCTTTGAAGGCAGAAGGGTGCTTCTGGTCGAGGACAACGAGCTTAACATGGAGATAGCAAAGGAGCTTCTGTCGTACACGGGTATCGAGGTGGAATCGGCCGAAAACGGCGAAGAAGCCGTCAACGCGATAAAACAGGGCGGCGACGGCCGGTATGACCTTGTGTTCATGGATATACAGATGCCGGTGATGAACGGCTACGACGCCACCCGCGCCATAAGGGAGATAGGCAGCGAGTACACCTCTAAGCTCCCGATCATAGCCATGACGGCGAACGCGTTCTCCGACGACATCTGGAAAGCGCAGGAGGCCGGCATGAACGACCACATTTCAAAGCCGGTGGAGGTGCCGAAGCTTATCGAGGCGCTCAAAAAGTGGATAGGCAGGTAATTTGCGTTTCTATGCGGACCGTGGCGTAGACCGAAGGCTTGGCGCGGGGCTTCTGCTCCTATCAAGGGCGGGCGCTGAGCCGAGGCCCCGGGCGAAGCCCGCCCCGCGCGCCCCGCGCGCGGGGTCTGCGCGCCGCA
>CANRHA010000136.1 GCA_947630315.1 uncultured Clostridia bacterium | reverse complement strand
CGCGCCGTACATGCAGCCGCGGCAGGTGTGACTGGCGTAGATAGTTCCCACTTCTCGCGGCGTCATCACAAACGATTCGCAGCTGTAGCTGATCTTGTGCAGCGTCAGGCCGAGCCGCTGTACGGTATCCTCCGTAAGAATACCGCCATCTCCGCCGTTCAGATTTTTAAGTTCGCTGTCCTTTAATTCTTTGCTCATATGTATTCTCCTTTCTTATTTGCATAAAAGACACGCCATGTTTCCGACGTCGCCTCCGTCGGAGTCAAGTATGATCGCGCCGTACATGCAGCCGCGGCAGGTGTGACTGGCGTAGATAGTTCCCACTTCTCGCGGCGTCATTACAAACGAGTCGCAGCTGTAGCTTTCGTCGTGGACCGTAAGGCCGAGTCTTTCTACGGTGTCCTCTGTAAGAATACCGCCCTCTCCGCCGTTCAGGTTTTTAAGCTCGCTGTCGTTTAGTTCTCTGCTCATAAGCGATCCTCCTTGATTTATTTGCACAAAAGACACGCCATCACGTCGGCGCCGCTGCCTTTTTCGGCGACTATGAGCGCGCTGTACATGCAATCCCAGCAGTCGTTTCGGACGTGATCTTTGTCTGAGTTTCGCGGCGTCAATGTAAACGATCCGCAGCAGTAATTTCTGCTGTGAACGGTAAGGCCGAGCTTTTCTACGGTGTCCTCCGAGAGAATGCCGCCCTCTCCGCCATTCAGGTTTTTAAGCTCGCTGTCGTTCAATTCTCTTGACATTTTCTTTCCTCCTGTATGTAGTCTTGCGTTTAAGAGCCGCCTGGCTTATTTTTTATCATGCACGCAACGTCGTCCAGGGTCTCGGGGTCGACGAATTTGTCCATTTCGATGAGTACCGCGCAGTATAAACAAGATCTGCAGCAGCGCACATAGTTTCCGCTTTTCATGGCGCTTTCGCCCGGCGCGAAGGATTCGCACACGTCGAATGATTTATGAAGCGTAAAGCCGAGGGCGTCGCAGGCTTCGTTGCTCATAAAGCTGTCATATCCGCCGGTCGCGCTTTTTAACTCGCTGTCGCTTATTTCCTTTGCCATATGGGGCACCTCCTTATTTTTTAAGCATACAGGCTATTGTGTCGTTTCGGTTTGAGCCGACATACGCGCCGTATACGCATTGAGAACAGAACATGCAGTTGTCGATGTTATAGCCGCGGCTTGCAATTTCTGCAAGGCTGCGGTCGGGCGCGAACGAATCGCAGGTGTCAAGGTAACCGTGACATGTAAGTCCGAGGGCTCTGAAGGCCGCCTCGCCTATAACGGTGCCCACACCGCCCGAAGCGGCGGAAAGCTCCTTTTCGCTGATTTCTTTAGCCATTGTAGTTCCTCCGATCAAAAAAGGTCAAAAAGTGTTTTTGGGGGGCTTATGGGGGAGTGTCCATTCTGCTCGCATTATCCCCTACATTCAAATCTGTCACCGAAGGTGACATCTTTAAACTCTAACATCTAACATCTAATATCTAATATCTATGATGTGTCCGCTTCGGCCACATCCGGCTTATGGCGCATAAAGCCTTTGATCAAAGACTTTTCATGCAGTAGTAATAGCCGGATTTTATATAGCCGGTATCGTCCAATGTCGTGCAGAAGTAGGTGCATTTTCCGCATACGGGCGCGTCGTTAGGGTGATAATCTCCGAAATCCTCGCAGAGCTCAAACCCCGGGCAAGCCGCGGCGTCATCCCAATAGCCGTGCCTTGTGAATCCCATCGCCTCGGCGAGCTTATATTCAAGTATCGATGTCGAAAAGCCGCCGTTTACGTTTTCAAGATTATTTTCGTTTAAGATGTCCGCCATTTTGATTACCTCCTATTTCTTAAGAAAACAAGCCATTCCCGTCATTCTTTCCTCGGGAATGCATATGCACGCGCCGTAAAGGCAGCATTCGCAGGCGCGTCTGCCCTCCTTCGACGCAACAAAGCTGTCGCATACATCGTCAAATTCATGATATGTAAGCCCAAGCCCTCTGAAAGCGTCGGACGCAAGAATGGCGTCTTCGTTTCCGCCCTGAACGTGATCAAGTTCATTTTCGCTGATGTTTTTCATGTGGCATTTTCCTCCGTTCATAGATTCTACATATATTATAACATAAATTTTCGCCCGTGCATTGTTTCCTACGTCGCAAAAAGTACTGTAAGCGACATAAAATGGGGCGGGGAGGGGAGGCTGAGAATAGATTCGGCTATTTCAGAACATATCAGTTATGCATCGCCACCGCATATAATTTCTGACATCTGACATCTGTTTTCTGACATCTGACCTCGGACCTCTGTCTTCTGATTTCTGAAATTTTTTTCGCGTTGCCCCTTGACAACTCAAAAAAGACGTGTTATAATCAAAACCAACCTATCAAGTAGGTAATATTGCGGAAGCTTTCCGCGTGTTTCGGAGGACTTGACAATGCCTTTTAACTTTGAAGATCTCGTGCGGGAAAATTTCCGCTTCGGGCGAATGTGACGGCGTGCAGGATCTGTTGCGGCTTTCGGCCGCGTCAGGAAGACAGATATCAGAAGATAGAATTTAAAGGCGTCACCTTCTGTGACGGATTTAAGTGTATGGGATAATGCGGGCGGAACGTACCCCCCGCACGGTCACATATTTCCCGGCGCTATTGCGCACAATTTTTACCTGAAAGGAAGATTTCAATGTCTGAATACAAATTTGAAACATTACAGCTCCATGTGGGGCAGGAGACTCCCGATCCGGCCACCGACGCCCGCGCCGTGCCGATCTACGCGACTACATCATACGTTTTCCGCAACTGCGAACATGCCGCGGCGAGGTTCGGCCTTGCCGACGCAGGCAACATTTACGGCCGCCTGACCAACTCGACCCAGGACGTTCTTGAAAAGCGCGTAGCCGCTCTGGAAGGCGGCGTTGCGACGCTTGCCCTTGCCTCAGGCGCGGCCGCCATCACATATGTTCTTGAAGCCCTCGGCCAGAACGGCGGCCATTTCGTCGCCCAGAAGACCATCTACGGCGGAAGCTACAACCTTCTTGCGCATACGCTGCCGGGGTTGGGGATAACCGCCACGTTCGTGAATATCCACGACCTCGCCGAGACCGAGGCGGCCATAAAAAGCAACACCCGCGCCATCTACATAGAGACCCTCGGCAACCCGAACAGCGACATTCCCGACATCGACGCGCTCGCCGAAATTGCCCATAAACACGGCATTCCGCTTGTTGTTGACAACACCTTCGGCACGCCGTACCTGATAAGGCCGATAGAGCACGGCGCCGACATAGTCGTTCATTCGGCGACGAAGTTTTTGGGAGGCCACGGCACGACCCTCGGCGGAATTATCGTAGATTCCGGCAAGTTCAACTGGTCGGCGAGCGACAAATTCCCTGCGATATCAAAGCCCAACCCGAGCTACCATGGCGTTGCCTTTACCGACGCAGCCGGGCCTGCCGCTTTTGTCACCTATATCCGCGCGGTCATTCTGAGGGATACCGGCGCGACCATCTCACCCTTTGCGGCGTTTTTGCTTCTCCAGGGAATAGAGACCCTCTCTCTGCGCATAGAGCGCCATGCCGAAAACACCAAAAAGGTTATCGATTTCCTGAAGGTACACCCTCAGGTCGAAAAGGTAAACCACCCGGCTTTGCCCGATCACCCCGACCACAAGCTGTATGAAAAATACTTCCCCAACGGCGGCGGGTCGATCTTTACGTTCGAGATAAAGGGCGGAATAAGCGAGGCTCATAGGTTCATCGACAACCTTAAGATATTCTCTCTTCTTGCAAATGTCGCCGATGTAAAAAGCCTTGTTATCCATCCCGCAACCACCACTCACAGCCAGCTTACCGCCGAGGAGCTTTTGGATCAGGGCATAAAGCCGAACACCGTACGCCTCTCGATAGGCACCGAGCACATCGACGATATTCTTGAAGACCTTGCGCGCGGCTTCGACGCTGCAAAGTAACCGGCGTTTTCAAATCTGAAAAATAAATACCAGCGGAGGTAATCATAATGTCTGAAATTTACACATCTGCCGATCAGCTTATCGGCAAAACGCCCCTCTTAGAGCTTACGCACATCGAAAAAGCGCTTGATCTCAAGGCGAGGATACTTGCGAAGTTGGAGTATTTCAACCCGGCCGGCTCGGTAAAGGACAGGGTAGCCAAGGCAATGATAGACGAGGCCGAGGCGAGCGGAAAGTTGAAGCCCGATTCGGTGATAATTGAGCCGACGAGCGGCAACACGGGCATCGGGCTTGCGGCGGTAGCGGCCGCGAGGGGCTACAGGATCATAATCGTAATGCCCGAGACGATGAGCGTTGAGCGCCGCCAGCTGATGAAGGCGTACGGCGCGGAGCTTGTGCTTTCGGAAGGCTCAAAGGGAATGAAGGGCGCAATAGCCAAGGCGGACGAACTTGCGGCGCAGATACCCGAAAGCTTTATTCCCGGACAGTTTGTGAACCCCGCCAACCCCAAGGCTCACCGCGAGACCACCGGCCCGGAAATCTATAACGACACCGACGGCGCGGTAGATATATTTGTAGCCGGCGTCGGAACCGGCGGAACCGTCACCGGAGTGGGGGAGTATCTTAAAGAGAAAAACCCGGCGGTAAAGGTGGTTGCGGTCGAACCCGCGTCCTCCGCGGTGCTTTCAACCGGCAAGGCCGGCTCGCATAAAATCCAGGGCATCGGCGCGGGATTCGTTCCCGAAATACTCAACACCGAGGTCTATGACGAGATTATCCCGGTAACCGACGAAGACGCTTTTGCGACCGGCAAGCTCATAGGCCGCAGCGAGGGAGTTTTGGTCGGGATATCCTCCGGCGCGGCGGCGTATGCGGCGATAGAGCTTGCAAAGCGCCCCGAAAACGAGGGCAAGACGATAGTAGTACTCCTGCCCGACACCGGCGACAGATATCTTTCAACGCCTCTCTTTGCCGATTGAGTAGGGCGATCATATCCACGCTCGGGCGTTAAGCTTTGCGCGCGGTTATAGACGGCGAGATTTGAAAATTACCTCATAAAATTTGAAAGAAAAGCGCCCTGCCTTTGGGGGTTGAACGTAGGGATTTGCAAAACCAGCAAATTTTAGGCTGACAACCTTCAAGCGAGGCAACAGAAAAGCGACCATGTAGGAACAGTATGGTTCTTACATGGTCGCTTTTGCATTATGTAGGTCAATCAAAAATTCTGGCCAATCTGTTTCTGACATCTGGTCTGC
>CANRHA010000135.1 GCA_947630315.1 uncultured Clostridia bacterium | reverse complement strand
CATTCACGGCAAATATCCCGCTTACTGGCCCGGCCTCAGATTCGACGTTCTTGAAAACATCAAGAAGACCGTAGGCGACATGCCCCTCGTTCTCCACGGCGGAACCGGGATCCCCGAAGACATGATCAGAAAGGCGATCTCCCTCGGCGTTGCAAAGATCAACGTAAACACCGAGTGCCAGATCTCGTTCAGCGCCGCCACCCGCAAGTACATAGAGGAAGGCAAGGACCTTGTAGGCAAGGGCTTCGACCCGAGAAAGGTGCTCGCCCCCGGCTGCGAAGCAATCAAGGCGACGGTCAAGGAGAAGATGGAGATCTTCGGCTGCATAGGAAAGGCGTGATACATTAAGGAGAAAATATATGTTTAAATCCGCTTCAAAACACATGATGACCGTTGTGGCGCTGGTATTTTCAGTACTCTGCCTTACTCAGGCGTCTTTTGCGTCGACCGCAAAAAGTAAGTCGACTTCTCAAAGCGTTTTTGATGATTCGGACGAATACCGTTTTTATGCAGGCGTTACGCTGACCGGTCCAAATTATAAGGGCATTTATGCAAAAATTACGCTGCCTGAATCCTTACCTGACGTTTCCGGCAGCGGGGAATCTGCATGGGTCTCAACGAATCAAGACGACAACAAACACTGGGTCCGGACAGGAGTCAGATATTATTCGGGATACAGCAGTTTCAAGCTTTATTATGAATATTTTTTAAATGGAGTATATGAAATTCATGAGCCGCAATCTATTTCCTTGGGTAATCAAAGTACATATTGGATTCAATATAACGAAAGCAGCGGAAAATGGCAGGCATGTTTTGCCGAAAACGGTTCAAGTACGGGAAAGGTGCTTGTAAGCGCCGCGCTTTCTACGGCAAATTCAAATGGCGTTCAGGTAAAAGCAGAGTTACATAAAGAAGGCATTCAAATGGGCCCGTTTGATTTTTCGGGCGTTATGTATTATGATAGCTCTGACGGAAAATGGCACGCCAACACTGTAATGCCGAATATAGAACCCCCATATGAGGTATCGGGATCCGCTAATAATTTTAAAGTTTATGGCCCGGTTAAAGATTAAGGAGGAAAAACGATGACTATTCATATAAATTTGAAAAAAGCGGCTATAGTTGTTTTGGCGGTAATTTTAATAATCGTCCTTGCAGTTACTCTGTCTTCAAATGTCAGTGCTGAAGAAAAGTCGGTAAATGCCGTTGAAGATTATTTCAAATCGGAAAACGTAAATTATACGAAGGTATCATTACAAAACGGCAAGATGTATGTGGAGCTTCAATCAAATGATAAGAACCGCTGCACTCTTGAGGACGTAAAGGCGATCGAGGCTGTTTATGAGGCTATCCACGCCAAAAAAGTTGATGGCGTTGTAAATCTCGTAGAAATCGTTGTGAAAACTCCGGAAGGAAAAGTTCTCAGCGACGAAACCGTCAATGTGAGCTCACCGATCGTCGAAAAGACCGACCAATCTATAATTGATGATGTGACAGTATTAGCAAAAAACAGTTTTGACAATATTGATTCAATTAAGCTTGAAAGTTATCTTGACGGCACGAAGAAAAACATAGTGGTCAAGGTCACAGATGAGAGCGCCAGCCATACGTCAAACGCCGATAGTCTTTATAGACAGATTCAGATTTATCAAAAGCAGTTTGAAGCTATTGACAAATGTGAAATATATGTCGAAGATATAAACGGCGAGTGCTTGTATTACATTACCGGCGAACTGGAATACGGGGATATGCTGGCATGGGTAAGTGAAAAATCAGAAGAGTCGTTTGCTAATTCGCACGGACCGAGCGAAGAATAATATTTATGCTTCATTAGTGCTATAATTGCGCGTCATTATAGGCATTCGACCCGAGAAAGGCGCTCGCCCCCGGCTGCGAAGCCATCAAGGCGACAGTCAAGGAGAAGACGGAGATCTTCGGCTGCATAGGAAAAGCGTGATACCCCGCGGAATAAAACAGCAAAAGCAGACGGTTTTCGTCTGCTTTTTGTTTGCAACTTATTTTCGGGATATTGCGATTTCTGCCCCTGCTCAATACGTGAACGGAACTACCGCCTCGTAGCGTATCCTTATATCGGGAAGCTCGGTGACGGTCGAATAGGTGTCGGTGCTGCCGGGGATATCGTTTTCGCCGCTCGCCGGAGGGGCGAATATCTTCATGACCAGATCCTTCTCGCCCGAGAGGCGGTTTTCAAAGAACGCCGGCATCAGATCGACAAATTTGGTCTCGGGGGCCTTGTAGAACCAGCGGCCGTTTATCTCTATCATGAGGTTGTCGTCGTTTTTGAAGAAAAGCTCGCAGAATACGGGATCGCCGTCAAAGTGTATCGGCACAGCTATGCCCTCGGCGTCCTCGGAGCCGCCCCAGCGAAGCTTTGCCGGCAGGGCTATCTCCTCGCCTACCGTCATTTCGGGCTTGAACCAGTCGCGGTTGATGACCTCTTTATACGCGCTAAGCATCGGCAGCTCAACGCCGACAGATTTGTCGTTCGGATCCTCCCATTCAAGCCCCAGCCGGCCCTGATCGCGGAACTGGTAAAACGTGAACGCCGAAAGCCAATCGGCCTTTTCATCGGCAAGTCGGTCGCAGAACGCCTTTACCATTTTTGCCTGATCGTAAGGCCCGGTAACGTCGCCGTCGGTGTTCAGCTCGCTCATCACAAGCGGCTTATCCTGGCCGGTTATCTCGCGGTAGCGCTCGATAGTCGCCTTGGCGGAATCCCATACGGGGCCGTTACCGCTGTATGTATATGATCCCCCGCCCTTTTCGGCTATATCGTTGGGGTAGCCGTAATGAAGGCTGAAATACTTGTCGAGCGACCAGATGTCGGTCTCCTTGGCGGCCTCCAAAAACAGCTCTTCCATCTCTATCTTGCCGCCGGTATGCTTTTCAACACACCCCGCGCATAGTATTGTCTTTACGTTCGGAGCGTGCTTGTGAATGATTTTTGCAAATCTTGTAAAGAAATCCGCAACCTCTTTATAGGTGCAGCGCTTGTTGAAGCTGAACCAGCTGCCCGTGGCCTCGTGGTTTATCCTCATAAGCACCCTGCCGAACGGCTTTAGGTCCTCGGCTATGGCTATAAGATGATCGTCCGAAACATGAGGATCGACGGTAAGCGTAAAAACTATATCCTGGCCGTGGCGGCGTATGTCGCGCATCTGCTCGAATACCTCGGCGTTCTTATCGCCGTTCAGGCCGCCCCTGTACGGGAAGTAGTCGTCATAGGGGTATCCCCACGCGTTGGTTTTATCCGTAGGCGGAAAAGCAACCGAAGCGCGCTCCGGCCAGCCCTCGTCAAGGGGATAGTAGCAGTACATGAGATTTATGCCGCGGTGGGGCCTGCCGAGCTTGCGAAGTATGTAATCCTGGCCGACGTATTCGCCCCTTTCGCTTCCGTCGCCGAGATCGACCGCACAGTGGGCCTTGCCCATGTGAAGCGAGTAAATTTTATATTCCATATGTGATTCTCCTTTCGCGCGTCCTTAGTGACATTGTAAGGCATCGGGAGGGTTTTGTCAAGTTAGATGATAGAAGATAGATGATAGAAGATAGAGGGCAGCATAAGAAGAAGGGCGGGTGCGCTTAAGGGAGCCTTGCGCTGTAGGATATGGGCAGGGCGGGTGCCCCTGAGAGAGCTGCGCGGGTAAATAAGGCTTTCGCGCGGTGCGCGCCGAAGGCTTCTGCTCCTGCCGAGGCCCCGGGCGCAGCCCGGCGCGCGAAGCGCGCGCCGCCGCCGCAGGCGGCCGAGGCTGCCGGAGGCAGCCTCGGGGGCTGCGCCCCGGGGCCGTGGTACGCGCTCAGCCGAAGATAAGCCCGCAGGCCCAGTAGACCAGCCCGTAGAGTATGCTCGCGGCAGTACCGTACAGGATAACCGGCCCGGCGATCGCGAACACCTTTGAGCCTACGCCTAAAACCCAGCCCTCGGTGCGAAACTCTATCGCCGGGGAGACCACCGCGTTCGCAAACCCGGTTATCGGCACAAGCGTTCCCGCGCCGCCATGCTTCGCAACCTTTGGATAAAGCCCCACGGCGGTCAGTATCGCCGAGCAGAGAACAAGGGTTATCGAGGTGAACGCACCCGCCTCGTCCTTTGAAAGCCCCGCGGCGTTGAACATTTCAAGTATCCCCTGGCCAATTAAACATATCAGCCCGCCGATAAAAAACGCCTTTGGTATATTGAACCACGACTTCGACGGCGCCGACGCCTCGCTGACCATCTCGCCGTACTGCGTATCCGATAGCTTCATGATTACCGCTCCTTTAATTTTGTTTTGATGCTATTTTTCCCGCGCTGAGGCTTTATATTCCGGCTGATAAAATAAAATCGGCCGAAAATCGGCGCAGATTTCAAAAAGCCGGATAGACAGAAAGATCCCCCGCCGCGTTTTGCAGCAGGGGATCAAAAGTAAAAATCAAACCAATTCGATGATAGCCATTTCGGCTGCGTCTCCGCGCCTCGGCCCGGTCTTTATGATCCTGGTGTAGCCGCCTTTTCTGTCGGCATACTTGGGCGCTATCTCATCTGAAAGCTTCTTTGCAACGCTTTCTTTGGTCACATAGGCAAAAATCTGACGCTTCGAGTGAAGATCGCCCGCCTTTGCAAGCGTTATCATCTTCTCCGCCATAGCGGAAACCTCTTTTGCTCTTGTTACGGTGGTCTCTATTCTGCCGTTTTCAAATAAAAACGTAACCATCGCGCGGAGCATAGCCTTTCTCTGATCGGTAGTTCTGCCTAATTTTCTTGCTCCCGGCATGTTATTCAACTCCTTTTGTTAGAAGTCAGAGCTCAGATATTAAATTGAGCTTTAGTCTGAGCGTTCTGGTTTAAATTTTTTGCGAATTTTTCGCCGTCATTCCTCAGATGAAGACATCTCGTAGCCAAGGGAACGAAGCTTCTCCTTAACTTCGTCGAACGACTTCTTTCCGAGGTTTCTGACCTTCATCATTTCTTCTTCCGATTTCTCAATAAGGTCGTTAACGGTGTTTATTCCCGCTCTCTTAAGGCAGTTGAAGGATCTCACCGAAAGGTCAAGTTCTTCAATGGTCATCTCAAGGACCTTTTCTTTGGACTTATTGTCCTTTTCTGCCAAAATCTTGTCGACTCCGGTGTCTTCAGACAGGTTGACGAACAAGTTAAGATGCTCATTGAGGAGTTTGGCTGCCATCGAGACGGCCTCTTTTGCGGAGATAAC
>CANRHA010000134.1 GCA_947630315.1 uncultured Clostridia bacterium | reverse complement strand
CCCTGCCGCTTGAAACGGTGAAAATTTTTGCCGAGGCAGTACTCTTGATTGCCCCCGATAAGGTAAAGATCAACCCCGCATGGATATCCGGCCGAGGAGCCGACAACCCTTATGATATCGCGACAGACAAAATCCTCTCGGAATTTGAGAAGATGGGCATAAGCGCCTGTTCCGGCAACATAGTTTTTCCTGCGGGAAACGCGCTTAAAAATCTCTCCGAATATTTTGACCCCGACAAAGAGTACAAAAACCCCTATGAGGACGACCCTCACGACATCAGGACGATCTCGATCGACCCCGACGGAAAAATTTTCGGCGAGAGCATATATAAAACCGATATTTTGGAAATTCTTGAAAGATATACCGGGTGATAAGATGGACATACAAAAGGGCGATATACTTCTGATGAAAAAGAAACACCCCTGCGGCGCCGATAAAATGAGCGTTCTCCGCTCGGGCATGGATTTTAAGCTGCGCTGCTGCGGCTGCGGACGCGAGTTCATGATCCCGCGTTCTAAGGCCGAAAAAAACGTCCGCGCGGTAGATAAATCCTCACGCGAAGAAAATAATTCTGACAGACAGGTGTAAAAATGTTTGAAAAGCTTAAGGCATTACTCGACAAATTCAACGAGATCAACGAAAGGCTCATGCAGCCCGAAACGGTCGGCAACCCGGCGCTGTACCGCGATCTGATGAAGGAATATTCCTCGCTTACGCCTATAATAACCAAGTACAAAGAGTACCTTAAGGCCGAGGAATCCTTAGCCGAGGCCGAGGAGCTGCGCCGCGGCGAGGACGACCGCGATTTTCTTGAGATAATAAACGAGCAGTACGACGTGGCAAAGTCGGATATGCAGCGTTTAAGTGACGAGTTAAAGATACTTCTTCTGCCGAAGGACCCCAACGATATGCGCAGCGTTATTATGGAGATACGCGCGGGCGCGGGCGGCGAGGAGGCGGCTCTGTTCGCCCATTCGCTGATGAGAATGTACACGATGTACGCCGACTCAAAGCGCTGGAAGGTCGAAATTTTAAACATGAACGAGACCGAACTCGGCGGAGTCAAAGAGGCTGCTTTTTCCGTTGAGGGCGAGGGCGTGTATTCCCGCCTGAAGTATGAAAGCGGCGTCCACCGCGTACAGCGCGTTCCCGAGACCGAATCTCAGGGCAGAATACAGACCTCAACCGCAACGGTCGCGGTTCTTCCCGAGGCCGAAAACGCCGAGCTCAACATAGACGACAAGGACCTGAAAATAGATGTTTTCCGCTCGTCGGGAGCCGGCGGCCAGCATATAAACAAAACCGAATCCGCCGTAAGGATAACCCACCTGCCCACAGGGCTTGTAGTCGAATGTCAGGACGAGCGCAGCCAGCAGAAAAACCGCGAGCGCGCCATGAAGGTTTTGTGCTCACGGCTTCTTGACATGAAACAGGCCGAGCTTGACAAAGCCTACGCCAACGAGCGCAGATCGCAGATAGGCACCGGCGACCGTTCGGAGCGCATACGCACATACAATTTTCCCGAGAGCCGCGTTTCTGATCACCGCATAGGGCTTACCCTTTATAAGCTTGATTACATTCTGAACGGCGGCCTTGACGAGCTTATCGACGCTCTTGCAACCGCCGATCAGGCCGCAAAGCTCGCTTCTCAGTCGGAGGGCGCGCTATGATCACCGAGCTTTTGGATTGCAGCGAAAAAAGCCTGAAAAAGGCCGCCGATGTAATAAAAAGCGGCGAAGTCGCGGCATTCCCCACCGAAACGGTTTACGGCCTCGGGGCCAACGCCTTTGACGAATCCGCCGTAAGAAAAATTTTCGCCGCAAAGGGCAGACCCGCCGACAACCCGCTTATCGTACATATTTCAGACATTTCAATGCTTAAGGGCCTCACCTCAGAGGTTCCCGAGCTTGCGTATAAACTTGCCGAAAAATTCTGGCCCGGCCCGCTTACAATGATAATGCCGAAGTCGGAAAAGATCCCGAGCGTCACAAGCGGCGGCCTTTCAACCGTCGGTATACGCTTTCCGTCTCACCCTGCGGCAAGGCGGCTTATTGAACTGAGCGGTCTGCCCATCGCCGCACCGTCGGCAAATCTTTCGGGCAGCCCCAGCCCCACGACCGCCCGCCGCGTTTATGAAGATATGAACGGTCGGATCCCGGTGATAATCGACGGCGGAGAATCGTCGGTCGGGGTAGAATCTACGGTTTTATGCTTTGAGAACGGCGGCGTGCGCATTTTAAGGCCGGGCGGAGTCACGCCCGAAATGCTTTCAGAAATATGCCGCGTAACCGTAGACCCTGCGGTTACAAGCGAGCTTAAGCCCGGCGCCGCCGCTATGTCTCCCGGAATGAAATACAAGCATTACGCGCCTAAAGCGTCGGTGGAGATCGTCCGCGGAAGCGCGGAAAAGTACGCGGAATATGTTTTAAAATCGGCCAAGGCAGGGGATTGGTGCCTTTTGTTCGACACATCTGAGGCGGTAGAGGGCATACCCTATATCTGCTACGGCAGCGATTCGCGCGAGCAGGCCCACCGCCTTTTTGAAGCGCTGCGGGAGCTCGATGTAAAGGGCGCAAAGCATGTTTTTGCGCGCTGCCCGGAGCTTAAAGGGGTCGGGCTTGCGGTGTATAACCGCATTTTGCGCGCGGCGGGGTTTAACGTTACTGATTTGGAAGTGCAGGCATGAACAGCTTTGACGGAATTGTGATAATCGGCCTGACGGGCCAGAGCGGAGCCGGAAAGACCACCGTTTCGCAGATGCTCAGAGGCCTCGGGTTTTCGGTGATAAACTGCGACGAGGTTTCCCATACTGCCTCGGCGTTGCCGGAATTTCTCGACGAAATGAGGCTTATATTTCCCGATTGCGTAGATGAAAGCGGGCTTATCAGGCAAAAGCTCGGCATGCTCGTATTTAACGATCATGAAAAGCTCGGCAGGTACGGAAAAATAATCTTTCCGTATATAACCTATCTTATTTTCAGCGAGCTTCACAGCCTCGAGAAAAAGGGCAAAAAGGTCGTGATACTCGACGCGCCGACCCTTTTTGAAAGCGGCCTTGAGGACATCTGTTCGGCGGTAATAAGCGTTATCGCGCCGTATGATATCAAGCTTGAAAGGGCTATGACCCGCGACGGCGCCACCGAAGAATTTATTAAATCACGGCTCCAGAGCCAGTTCGGCGAGGATTTTTTCAGATCGAGATCAGATTTTTGCATAGTAAACGACGGCGATATTTCAAGCCTGAAAGAAAAGGTATCTGCCGCGGCGGACTATATAAAGGGGCGCTTTGATGTTTAAAAAACTGCTCTCGTTTTTGGTCGCCGTCGCCGTGACCGCTTCGGCGTTCTTTCTTTTGTTTGATTACGTTCCCGAGCTGATCGAGGATAAAATATACCGCACCGAATACGAGCAGGAGGTAACAAAATGGTGCCGCGAGTATTCGGTAGACCCGGCGCTGGTGTATTCGGTGATAAAGGTCGAATCGAATTTCGACCCCGGCGCAAATTCATCTTTGGGGGCTATCGGCCTTATGCAGATGATAGAGGATTCCTTTGACTGGGTCGCGTGGCGGACCGACACCGCCGACATCTACCGCTTTGAGGACCTCTACTCTCCCGAGGTGAGCATAATGTTCGGAACGTATATGATAGGCTTTTTATATGACCGCTACGGCTCGGTAGAGCTTGCCGCCGCGGCCTACCACGCGGGAATGAATCGGGTCGACAGCTGGATCGACGAAGGAATTGTAGACCCGTATAACGTAGACATTGAAAGCATACAGGGCGACAACACCCGCCACTATGTTTCAAAGATAATTAAGGCATACAAAAAATATTCTGAAATATTAAGCAGCGATGAAAGGAAGGAATAGCTATGTCAAATGAAGAAAAATCAGCCGGAAAGGCGCTTGAAGAAAAGCTCTTTTCGGGAAAGAAGAACGGTCTTCTAAAGATCGACGCCGCCGAGACCGAGAGGGCAGACGCCTTCTGCGAGGGGTACATGAAGTTTTTGGACGACGCCAAGACCGAGCGCGAAGCGGTTACGGCTTCGATCGCCCTTGCCGAGGCGAACGGCTTTACCCCCTATGAATTTGGCAAGGCGTACGGCCCCGGCGAGAAGGTTTACCTTAACGTCCGCGGAAAGAGCCTTATTCTTGCGGTGATCGGCCGAAATTCACTCGAAAACGGCGTAAAGCTTCTTGCCGCCCATATCGATTCGCCCCGCCTCGACCTAAAGCAGCACCCTCTCTACGAGACCTCAGACTTTTGCCTTTTGAAGACTCACTACTACGGCGGCGTTCGCAAGTACCAGTGGGTGACAATCCCGCTTGCGCTTCACGGAATAATCTTCAAGGCCGACGGCTCGGGAATAACCGTCAATATCGGCGAAGACGAAAACGACCCCGTATTTACCATCACCGACCTTCTGCCCCATCTTGCGCAGGAGCAGTCCAAGAGGACTCTCGGCGAGGGTATAAAGGGCGAGGAGCTGAACGTTTTAATTGGCAGCCGCCCGTTCAAGGACGACGACGTATCCGAAAAGATCAAGCTCAACGTTTTGAAGATACTCAACGAAAAGTACGGCATAACCGAGGACGATTTCATCTCCGCCGAGCTTGAAATGGTTCCGGCGTTCAAGGCCAAAAACGTCGGCCTCGACTGCGGACTTATCGGCGCATACGGCCAGGACGACCGCGTTTGCGCTTATCCCGCGCTTGAAGCTATCCTCGACTGCGACAACCCCGAGGACACCGCTATAGCGGTCCTGACCGACAAGGAGGAGATAGGCAGCATAGGCCCCACCGGCCTCAACAGCGCGTATCTGAGGCACTTTATAGAATCCCTTGCCGACATGGCGGACGTGCCTGCGTATACCGTCATTCGCAACTCGAAGTGCCTTTCCGCCGACGTTACCGCGGCGTTTGACCCCACCTTCACCGACGTTCACGATCCCAAGAACGCGAGCTACTGCAACTACGGCCTTGCCATGTGCAAGTTCACCGGCTCGCGCGGAAAGAGCGGCTGCAACGACGCAAGCGCGGAGTTTATATCCTATGTCAGAAGAATTTTTGACGAGAACAACGTCATATGGCAGACGACCGAGCTGGGCAGGGTAGACCTCGGCGGCGGCGGAACGGTAGCCGCGTATATCGGCAACATGGATATGGAGGTAGTAGACGTCGGCGTGCCGGATTCCGCCGTGGAGTGCCCGCAAAAGCTGCTGAAGGATT
>CANRHA010000133.1 GCA_947630315.1 uncultured Clostridia bacterium | reverse complement strand
CCCCTCGAGGGGAGGGGTCAGGGGTGGGTGATTCAAATAGCATGAGCGGATAGTAGTTAGAGAATAGTTGTTAGTAGTTAGTTGGTGTGGGTGCTGAGGGTGAGTGATAATACGAGGGTGAGCGAATACCTTTTTATAGTGTGTGGACGCGCGTTGTTTGGCTTTTCCGGGTAAGGCGCACAATGAACTGGTTCATTTAAAATAGCATGAGCGAAGCGAATACCTTTCTATCAATGGAAGGTAGTCGCACTCTGTCACTATTGCTCACAGCAAGGCATTCTATCTTCTATCCATCTATCCTCTATCTTCTAAAAACGGAGGGGGCCAGGGGTGGGGTGATTCAAATAGCATGAGAAAATTTCCGCAAGGAAATTTGCGAATACCTTTTTTCGGTGCGTCAGCGTCAGTCTGTCTTGCCTTTCCGGGAATGAGGCACAATGAACCGGATCATTTAAGATAGCATGAGCGCAGCGAATACCTTTTCATCAAGAGTACGGACATACGCTCTCTGTCACTCTCGCCCTGATAGAGCTTTCTATCTTCTATCCTCTACCCTCTAAAATGCACAAAGCCGCCCCGAAAATTTTGTAGAAAATGTAAATTTTCTGTAACCGTATTGCACTTTTATTGTGAATGTTATATACTTGATCCATAAGAACGAATTATAGCAGATCCTGCGCCGCAAAGCCGGGCGGAAGATCCGGCCTCGGCAGCTTTTGCAGATCACAAAGTTATAATTTTTTAGGAGGATATACCATGAAGATCTACTCAGTTTATGACCCCGAGTTCAAGGAATACGGCCGGGTCGTCGACGGCATGAAAGACGTTGCCGACACCATTGTCGCCGCACTTCAGAAAACGCCCCTGCCCGAGGCTACAGACTATGTAGCTATGGATCTCACGCTGCAGCAGCTCCCCGTGGCGATGGAGGTTTCCTGCCATCTGTTTGGCGGAATGCCGGTGCAGCTCGGCTGGTGCAACGGTCATAACACAAAGCTCAACTGTCTTGAATATCATCGCGACAGTGAATTTAATCTCGGCACGGAGGATTTCATACTTCTTGTCGCAAAGCAAAGCGAGATCACCGACGGCGTTTTGGATACCGGAAAGGTAAAGGCGTTCAGGGCTCCCAAGGGCGTTTTTGTTGAATGCTACGCAACAACGCTTCACTATGCGCCGTGTCACACCGATCCCGAAAAGGGATTCAGGGTCCTTGTCGCCCTGCCGAAGGGAACGAACACCAAAAAGCCGAGCGTCAAGGATTCCACCTCAGACGACAAGCGCCTTTGGGCGTGCAACAAGTGGCTCCTTGCCCACCCCGATTCATCCGAGGCGAAGCAGGGCGCATATGTCGGCCTCAGCGGCGAAAACATCGACATCGCCGATTCGATCTGAGATTTAAGGCAAAATTCTGACCGGTACGGTTAGCCCCGTATCGGTCGTTTTTTATGGATATATTTTTGATCCCGCCCGCGCCCCTACGCGAACTGCGCGTTATAGAGCTGTTTATAGAACGTCTCGCCCGACATCAGCGATTCGTGCGTGCCGCGTTCAACTATGTCTCCGTCGCGGACGACTAATATCATGTCCGCGTTGCGCACCGTCGAGAGCCTGTGCGCGATCACAAAACAGGTCTTGTCCGCCATCAGCGCGCGCATGGCACGCTGTATCTGCAGCTCGGTGCGCGTGTCTACGTTCGAGGTCGCCTCGTCAAGTATCAGCAGCGACGAGGGCAGCAGCATCGCCCGGGCTATCGTCATCAGCTGCTTCTGGCCTTTCGAGATGTTCGCGCCGTCGTCGTCCAAAACGGTTGCGTAGCCGTCCGGCAGGGTCATTATATACTCGTGGATCCCGCAGGCGCGGCAGACCCTTTCTATGTCCTCTTTTTTCGCCGATTCGCTTCCGTAGGCTATGTTTTCATACACCGTTCCGTTAAAGAGCCATGTGTCCTGGAGCACCATCGAGTAGTTCAGCCGCAGGCTTTTTCTCGTTAGGGTCTGAATGTCGTGTTCGTCAAGAAGTATCCTCCCGCTGTCTGGATCGTAGAACCTCATCAGAAGATTTACGACCGTTGTCTTTCCCGCGCCGGTCGGCCCGACTATCGCTATCAGCGAGCCTTTTTTTACATTGAGCGAAAGCCCGTGGATTATCTCCTTGCCCGGGTCGTAGCCGAAGCGCACGTCCTCGATTTTAACATTTCCCTCGGCGCCGTTAAGTTCAATAGCGTTCTGAGCGTCGGCGGGCTCGGGCTCCTCGTCAAGAAGCCTGAAAACTCTCTCCGCCGCCGAAAATGCCGATTGCAGCTCGCCGAATATGTTGGCGATCTCGTTTATAGGACCGCTGAACTTTCTTGAATAGAGAACAAATGTAGATATATTGCCTATTGATATTTTATGATACAGGTAGAGTACTGCCCCGAAGAAGCTTACAAGCGACAGCGACAGATTGTTTACAAAGTTTACCGACGGCCCCGTAACGCTGCCGTAGTATTCGGCGCGGTAGTAGGCTTCGACCGTATCGTCGTTCTGCAGGTCGAACTTTTTAAGGGTATTCTCCTCCTGACTGTACGCTCTTAAGGTCTTCTGGCCGCTTATCATCTCCTCGACAAAGCCGTTTAGCTCGCCCAATTTTGCCGAGCGCTTTCTGAAGAGCGGCCGGGTAAAGCCGGTTATTTTTTTGGTCAGGAACACCGACAGCGGCACCGTAAACGCAAATACCAGGACCAGCAGGGGAGATATCTTTATCATCATAATAAGCGAACCCGAGACGGTTACAACGCTTGCCGCTATCTGTACAAAGTCATGCGAAAGCGAGGTGTTTATCGTGTCGATGTCGTAGGATATCCGGCTTAAGATGTCGCCCGTCTGGTTGCGGTCGAAGTAGCCTACCGGCAGCTCGGTGAGCTTGTTGAAAACGTCTGAACGCATTTTGCTCACGACCTTGCGGCTTATTACTATCATCAGCCTTGCGAGAATGTAGGATAAAATTCCCGAGGCAAGGTACAGGGCGACCATTATTGCCGCATATTTCCAAACCCCGCTGAGGTCTACATGTCCGGTGCTGTCGTGGAGTTCGATGGCGTCTATGGCGAAGCCCGAGTAGTATGGCCCCGCGAGTCCCAGGACGTTTCCGCCTATCGTAAGGGCGATCGCAAGAAACATCAGCCCCTTGTGCTCCGTCAGGTAGGGCAGGAGGCGCCCGAGCACCGCCGTTTTTTTCATCTTGTGTTCGCTCATGCGCTCACCTCCCCGCCGCCTATCTGCGAATCGGATATCTCGCGGTAAAGCTCGCAGTTTTCAATAAGTTCGCTGTGGGTGCCCATTCCTATAACGCTTCCGTTGTCCATAACGATTATCTTTTCCGCGTGCATTATCGAGCTTATGCGCTGGGCTACTATGATCTTTGTCGAGTCGGCACAGTGGAGCCTTATTTCCTCGCGGAGCTTAGCGTCGGTCTTATAGTCGAGGGCGCTTGACGAATCGTCAAGGATAAGTATCTCGGGCGAACCCGCAAGTGCGCGGGCGATAAGGACCCTTTGTTTCTGGCCTCCCGAGAGGTTTGCGCCCTTTATCGCTACGGCCGCGTCAAGTCCGCCGTGTTCGGTTATAAAGCTTTCGGCCTGAGCCTCGCGCGCGGCCTCGTTTATCTCACCGTCGTTAAGGTTTCTGCCGAGGCGGATATTCTCTCTCACGGTGTCTTTAAAGAGGGTGTCGTTCTGGAATACCACGCCGAACTTTGCCCTAAGGTCCGAGGTCGCGTAATCCTTGATATTTACGCCGTCTATTTCTATCGCGCCCTCGGCGACGTCGTAGTATCTCATAAGCGCGCGGATTATTGTGGATTTACCCGAGCCGGTCGAGCCTATTATTCCGAGGGTCTCGCCGCGTTTAAGTTCAAAGCTCAGGTTTTTGACGGCGAAGCTTCCCTTGCCGTAGCGGAAGGTCACGTTTCTGAAAGCGATATGCGGGGCGTTTTTGTCTATGAAGCTGTAGCGAGGTTCGGTTTCAAAAAGCTCCATAGGCGTGTCGAGAACTTCAAGAACGCGCGCCGACGAAGCCGCGGCTTTTGAGAGCATCGTGAACATTCTGTTTATCGCCAAAAGGGCGTTTAATACTATCGTGAACAGGTTCATGAAGGCGATGATTTTTCCGACCTCGGTAAGGCCGCCCTCTACGCGGTAGGCTCCGGCGACTATTACCGCCGCTATGCCGAGGTTCAGAAGCAGGCTCATTACCGGGTTTATCACGGCCATCGTGTTTTCGGCGATGCGTTCTTTCTCGGTGAGGTCGTTGTTGACGGCTTTGAATCTGTCGCGCTCGTAGCCCGATTTTGACAGCGCTTTTATTACCCTTACGCCCACGGCGTTTTCGCGAACCACCCGAAGCATTGAATCGGAGGCGCTTTGTACTATCTTAAATAGGCGGGAGCCTTTTCGTGATACGATAAAGGTTATAACGCCGACAAACGGCAGAGTGGCCACCATGATGAGGGTGAGGACGGGGTCGAGGGTGAGGGTTACGATAATGCCGCCGACGAGCAGGATAGGAGCTCTTACGCCGAGGCGCTGCATCATTCCGACGGTCTGGTGCAGAACATAGGTGTCGCTTGTGACCCTCGATATCAAAGAGGGGATAGTTACGGTATCTACCTGGCGTTCCGAGAGATAGGAGATCCTTTTAAAAAGATCATGGCGCAGAACGCGGGTGAAATCGCGGGCGACCGCAGAGGCCATTCTGTTGGCGATGATGTTTCCGAACCAGGCTATCAGCGAGCAGACGATCATAAGAACGCCCCAGATTATAACGGGGTCCATCTCGCCCAAGGGTATCAGGTCGTCGATTATGTAGGAGAGGATCCAGGGTATTACAAGCTCGACGACGGTGCCGATCACTTTGACGGCGAAGCCCAGCGACATTCTCGGAATGAAGGGTTTTAGATACTTAAGAAGCCGCTTCATCGCAATCCTCCTAAAAAGAAATTATCCCATATATTGTAGCATATGCGCAGGTTTTGTCAAGTTTTCGGAAAGATGATTATTGATTTATTTTAATGATGGATTTGCAAAAGATGAGACAGCAGAAAGGGCAGGGGAGAGGGGATCAAAAAAATTTAAAAAAATTTTCAAAAACCCCTTGCAAATTCGATTCGGATGTGTTATAGTATACGTTGTTCGGGGTATTAGCGCAGTTGGAAGCGCGCCACACTGGCAGTGTGGAGGTCACGGGTTCGAATCCCGTATGCTCCA